>JAGHEC010000118.1 GCA_021159525.1 Deltaproteobacteria bacterium
CTTGCTCGGCCATAACACTCTCCTTTCCAGAATCTGCTGTTTGCATCATAATTGGATTATTTATATTAAATTATTTATAGGGGAATTCCTGTTGCGTGTAAAGGCAAAAAGGATGGCATAAAGAGCGCTTTGCCCTGGCCCGGATCTGGATTCCCGGGGTGACTGCCGCGAGTTGTCTTGTATAAAACAAACTGAAGCAACATCTCCAGGCCCGGAAAGTAGCGCCAGGACGGGCCCGGGACCTGTAAACACTTACGGTTTTTGCATTGACTTTCAGTTTAACTTACAGTACCATTAAACAATCTATCCTTAGAGGAGGGTATCAGCTCAATACTTAGGGCGATAACAGCGAAGTCGCCACCGGGGCAGGATGATTTTTCTTGTGCTCCGGGCCTCCGGGCTGGTCTCTTCAGTGACTTATCTGTAGGGAACACTTGCCCCTTTAGCATTCCCGCATTCGTCGAGCCGCGGCTTCCCCCACTGATAAGTCACAAAGAGACGGCGCCCTCCCGGCAGTCGCGTCAGAAAACCCTTCTGCCCCTGTATTATTGAGCTGTTACAGAGGAGGGGAAAAGAGCATGAAATTGACAGACAAACAAAAGGAGGTCCTGGACTATATCTCCCGGTATATGGAATCGTGGGGAACGGCACCTTCCTTTAATGAGATTTGCGGTCATTTCGGCTTCAGCTCATACAACACGGTCACCACCTATCTCAGGATCCTGGAGCGGAAAGGCTACATCCGCCTGCCAAGAGAAAAGAACCGGAAACGGGCCATCGAGATAATCAGCCCGGTGGAGGCCCGGCGGTTCGAGTTTCCTCTGTTAGGGCGGGTTGCGGCCGGCCGACCTATCGAGGCGGTTGAGGACCGCAGCGTGGTGGAGGTCCCGCCCTCCATGGGCGGGAAGGGAGAGTGTTTTGTGCTTCAGGTAACAGGGGATTCCATGGAGGAGGACGGGATCCTGGACGGCGATTATGTGGTGGTGAGGCGGCAGCCCGTGGCCCAGAACGGCGATATTGTGGTGGCCCTCATCAACAACGAGGCCACGGTCAAGCGGTATTACCGGCGAAAGGGATATGTGGAACTCCGGCCGGCCCATCGAGGGATGGAATCCATCCGGATTGACAAGGGGGACCTTTTCATCGAGGGAAAGGTGGTGGGGGTGATGAGGTATCTTTAGTAGGCGCATCATCCATTTTCACGTCCCGGCTCTGCCCGTTGCCGTGGCCCGGGTCTTGCGGCCGGGCTTGAGGAATCGGCCGGTGGCGGTGGCCGCGGCCTTGTCCGGGCGTTCCCTGGTTCTGTCTGTCTCGCGGGAGGCCCAAGACGAGGGGGTATTCAAGGGGATGTCCCTTCGACAGGCCTGCATGCGCTGTCCCGGATTGACGGTCCTTCCTCCGGATCCCAGGGCTGAGGAACAGGCCTGCCAGATCCTTGTCCGAATGGCGGCTCGATATACGCCCTGTTATGAGCCTGCCCGGCCGGGCCATCTCTATCTGGATCTTACTGGTACGGATCGGTTGTGGGGGCCGGCCCGGGATGTGGCATCCCGATTCAGAAGGGAAGTTCGGGAACGTCTGGCCCTTGTGGGGACCGCCGGGGTTGCGGGCAACAAGATGGTCGCCGACATTGCCTCCAGGACAGTTCGATTCGAGGAGGTGGTGGATGTGGAACACGGCCGGGAGGCCGGGTTCCTGGCCCCCCTGAAGGTCGGACTGCTCCCCGGCATCGGTCCTGTACGCCAAAAGCTCCTGTCAGAGGAACTCAACATTGGGCGCATCCGGCAGTTGGCGGCCCTGGATCTGGAACGTCTGGCCCTTGTCTTCGGCCGTCAGGCCAGGGTGATTCGTGAGAGGGCCATGGGGATCGATCCCACGCCGGTGTTCCCCTTATGCCGTGCTCCGATGGTCGACGAAAGAACGGTCCTTCCCCGGGAGGAGATGGATGACACCAGACTTCTGGGCTACCTTTACCGGCTGGTGGAACGATGCGGCCGGCGTATGCGAAAGCAAGGTCTGATCCCCCGGCGGGCCGGATTGCTCATGCGGTATGCAGATCATGCGGAAACCGTCGGCCGCGTTAAGTTATACCGCCTCAGCGTTCAGGATGATGATCTTTATGCTCCTCTGGAACATCTGTTTCTGAAACAATGCACCCGGCGGATCCGGGTGGGCTTCATCCGGGTGTGGTTTTATGAATTTACCCGGACCGACACTCAGATGTCCCTTTTTGACGTCCCGAATCCGGATGAAGATAAAAAATGGATGCTTACCCGGGCCCTGGACCATATCCGGGACCGATATGGCGAAAGCGCCGTCATATACGGGAGGTGCAAGGCGTCAGACCCAAGGCCCAAGGGAGCGGGCGCCTGAGGCCTTGAGACTATTACACATGTCCTTTATCCATCTCAACGTCCATTCCGATTATTCCAGGGGGTGGGGGCTCGCCACCATCCAGGAGCTCTGTGAGACCGCCGGAAAGCTGGGCATGAAGCGTTTGGCCCTTACCGACACCAACGGTCTTTATGGGATGCCTTTTTTTATCAGGATAGCCAAGGAAACGGGCATTCAGCCCATCATTGGGAGCGAACTGGTCCATGAGAACCGCCGGGCCGTGGCCATAGTGAAGGACCGTGGCGGATACGTCAACCTCTGTCATATCCTCTCCGCCCTCCACTGCCATGACGATTTTGATCTGGTAAAGGCCCTCAGGGAGAGGCGTGGGGGTCTAATTATCTTTTCCGACGATACCCTTCTGCTCAAGGCCCTCAAGCGGGACAGCATTCAAGACCTTTTTGTGGAGATGTCGCCAGGCTGGCACATGGCCCGGTGTTACGCCCTTTCCCGCCGGAGCGGGATCCCGCCTTTGGCCACCAACCGGGTCTACCTGCTCCGCAAGGACCAGTTTCCGCTCCACCGGATCCTGCGGGCCGTGTTTTTAAACACCAAACTCTCTCGGCTCGGGCCTGATGATGCCTGCCGGGAGCACAGTTTCTTAAACTCCCCCCGGGACATGATCGACCAGTTTCCCCATGCCCCTGCAGCCATTGCCAACACCGTGAGGGTAGCCGAGGCCGCCCTTGTAGACTGGGACAGGGACCAGGTCGTCTTTCCATCCTTTGAAAACCTGGACTCGGATGCGGCCTATGATCGTCTCTGCCAGGCCGCCAGGGAAGGGTGCTTGCGGCGATATGGAAAAATGACGTTAGAGGTGACGGCGCGGCTTGAACATGAGATGCAGATCATCCGGGAAAAGGGATTTGCCTCCTATTTCCTGGTGGTGGCGGACATCACAAAGCAGGCGGGCCGGTCCTGCGGCCGGGGAAGCGCCGCGGCCTCCATTGTGGCCTATGCGCTGGAGATCACCCATGTGGACCCCATCCAGTACCATCTTTTCTTCGAGCGCTTCCTGAACTCCGGCCGGATGGACCCACCGGACATTGATGTGGATGTGCCGTGGGATGAGCGGGATCAGGTGATTGATACGGTTTTTGCCAGATACGGTCATTCCCGCACGGCCATGGTAGCCAACCACAACACCCTGGGCCCCCGCTCGGCCATTCGGGAGGTGGCCAGGGTCTTTGGCCTGACTGAGGCGGAGATCGGTCGGGTGACCTGCCAGGTCGGGTTTGGGTGGCGTTTGGGCAGGGTATGGGAGGATCTGGCCCGGCATCCCGGGATGCGGAGGCTTCCCTTTGACAAGCCATGGGACGAGATCTTGACTGCGGCCTTTCACCTGCAGGGACATTTCAACCATCTTTCCATGCACTGTGGCGGGGTAGTGATCGTGCCGGATGCCATCCGCGGATATTGTCCGGTGGAGATCAGCCCTAACGGCCGGCAGGTTCTCCAGTGGGAGAAGGACTCGGTGGAGGAGACAGGCCTGGTCAAGATCGACATCCTGGGGAACCGCGGTTTGGCGGTTATCCGGGACACCCTGGATGCGGTGGAAAAAAATTGTGGCCGGCGTATCGACTATGCCCGACTTAACCCCCTAAACGATCCCAAGACCATCCGGATCTTTTATGAGGGGGATACCTTCGGGGTCTTTTATTTTGAAAGTCCTGCCACGCGCCAGGTCCTGAGCAAGATCCGCTCAGGGCTATCCTTTAACGCCTACAGGGCCATGGATCACTTCCTCCTCAACGTGATCGTTACCTCCATTATCCGGCCGGGGGCCAACCGGAGCATCCATACCTTTATATCCCGGCTGCACGGGGCGCCCTGGTCCCCGCCCCATCCGCTGCTGGGACCGGTCCTGGAAGAGACCCTGGGGGTCATGGTGTTTCAGGAACAATTGAGTCAGGCCGCCATCTACCTGGCCGGCTTTGATCCGGGCGAGGCCGATAACCTCAGGAAGACGGTCAGCAAAAAGCACAGGGAAAAACAGCTCAGGGATTTCCATGAGCGGTTTGTCCAGGGGGCATCAGAGAGGGGGGTGGCGCGAGGGGTCATCGAGGCGGTCTGGGAGATGATGATGGGGTTTGACGGGTACAGCTTCTGCAAGCCCCATTCGGCCAGTTACACGTTGGTGGCCTACAAGTCGGCCTGGCTCAGGGCCCATTATCCGGCCGAATTCATGGCCGCAGTCATCTCCAACCAGGGGGGCTACTACAGCACCCTCAGCTATATCTCAGAGGCGCGGCGCATGGGGATCCAGATACTCCCCCCGGATATCAACCAGAGCGAGATCCCCTACACCGGGCGAGGCCGAGAGATCCGGGTGGGGCTGATGCAGTTGAAAGGTCTTTCCCGGGAGGCCCGGGAGGCCATTGTCCAGGACCGGCTCAAACATGGATATTTTTCCTCTCTTGACGATTTTTTGCATCGTACTGGGCCCCGCCTCCATCTTCAGGATGTCAAGATCCTGATCAAGGGGGGGTGCTTTGACGCCATCGGCCGGGGCCTCTCCAGGCCGGAACTTATGTGGAATGCCTTCCGTTTTTTTGCCCGGGAAACCGAAAGACATTCACCGGGTCTCTTTTATCCTCCCCCATCGACCGGATCGGCCCCTGAGTCTCCCTGGAACAGGAAAGCGTATTCCGGGCAGGCCATGCTGGCCCAGGAGGCCGAGGTTTTTGGTTTTATCCTGTCGGTCCATCCTCTGGCCCTTTACCGGGATGCCTTGAGCAGACTTGCCTATGTCCGGGCCAGGGATCTTCCTTCTCATGTCGGGAAAGAGGTTACCACCATCGGATGGCCGGTGACCGGAAAGACAGTGCGCTCACGGCAGGGAAAACCCATGAAATTCATGACCTTCGAGGATTTTACTGCCCTTTACGAGGCCGTGTTCTTCCCCGGGTCGTACAAGAAATATTGCCACCTGCTGAATGCGGACCGGCCCTTTGTACTCCGGGGTAAGGTGGAAGAAACATTTAACACTGTGACCCTTTCAGTCAGGAGAGCGGGGTTTCTGGACAGGGCGAAAACGAAACCTGTGCGTCATGCTAATTTTACTGTATCACCTCAATAATTAGGGGGATAACTGCGAACCTAATGCCGGGGCAGAAGAATTTTTCTTCCGCTCCGGGCCTCCGGGCTGGTCTCTTGAGTGACTTATCTGCGGGGGACACCCGCCTGCCAAG
>JAGHEC010000091.1 GCA_021159525.1 Deltaproteobacteria bacterium
AACCTCAGCCCCAAGGCTGAAGAGGCGACGGGCCTGCTCTGCGTCCAATTAGTTTGATCTGCCGCACCGGCCTTAACCCACTCATCCACTTCGTCTTTCTTGAATTTCCAAAGACCTCCCATTCGATAAAAAACTTTGAGCTTGTTACCATGGGATTTGGGGAGGCGATCATCGAATTGCAGGCGACCGACAACGATTCCCGGGGCAATATCGATCCCCTGGGCGAACCTTCCAATCGGCTCCAAGGAGCGGCCATCCCAAGTTGAAAGGAAGCGGCGATAAGCAACTGGCGGAATGAGCTTGTCGCGGGCAAAGGCATTGGCCTCTTCCTCTTTTTCTCCGTTCAGACCATTGCCCTCGATGAAGATTTCCTTCCGGCCATGCTTGAGAATATGCCCGGCTTCATGGAAGAAAGTGAACCAGAGGTGGTCGTTGCTCTTGTAACGCAGGCTTAGTTGAATAATCGCCTTGCCTTTCAGCCATCTGGTTGCTCCAAAAACACCAGTCTTGGGAAGTTCGGGAACAAAAACCACGGCTACCCCGGCAGAGGCGGCCAACTTTACCAGTTCAGGCACAAAAATGTCCGGGGATTCTCTGGTCAGGCCACGAATTTCATCAAGAATTTCCAGAAAACATTTTCGGTCAAATGGCGCACACCTGATTTCCCGCGCTTCAATTTCACCCCGGCGCAACCAGGCGGACACTGATTCAGCGCAGGTTTGAAAGCGTTGGGTCTGACGATAGGCAACCTGGTACTCTTGCCAGACCTCCTGCCATTGTTCAGGTGAGGCCACCCCGAAAAAGCGCAGGACCGCTTCCAATTGGTCATTTTTGTCCTTGTGCTTTGCTATCCAACCCAGTTTGACCATAGTGTTGACCGGAACTTTCTTTAACCAGCCCAGCCAGGATTCCAACCTCTGCTGTTCCGCCAGACGAATCCGGTCTTCCTGAAATTGACGTTCCAGATTGTTCCAGAAATGGGCCGGTCGACCCAACGCGCGCTCAAACTTCAGTGCAGTCTCGTGGGTAATGGGTGTCTTGCCCTTGATGATCTCGTTAATGGTTTTTTTTGCCAGGCCGGTTCTGGCCGCCAATTCGGCCTGCGTCATCCCCAGACTTGCAAGATAATCTTCAAGGACCTCTCCCGGCGTTACAATATAATCCGGTACGTACTGGTTGGTATGTTTGTTACTCATGGGTGTCCTCCACCCCAAGAATCTTAATGGCGGTAACCAGGGACCAGTCCAAACCACCATCCTCATGCCTGGGAATCGGATTGTGGTCAGGAATAAAAATCAAGCGGTAGGGATGATCCAGGTCCATGGATAGTTGTCCTCGACGTCGTCCTTGTGTCAGTTCATGACATCGGCTTGGTCCGCTCTTTGGAGGCCAAAAATCCATAAGACTTGCGGCAGCCCTGAGTTCAGCCAAACGAATCCTAATTTTTCTCGCACGTTTGGTTCCGTGAATCTTTTCAAGCTGCTCCCCTTCGTTGAAGGACTTGGCCAACTTTTTATTCTTAAATGATATATTCAAACCAGTCCCCAGTCAAGAAAAAAGATTAACCCGATTGGTTAATCTTTTTCAAATTTCATGGAAGACCTTTCTTCAATTCCCGCTGCCATATCAAACGCGGTAATATCATAGCCCGAGTCTCCATATAATGTTTCAGTCCAATCTGGACAAAAATGGGATTCGAAAGGTGTTAGTTCACCCGTTAGTTCACCCGTTAGGATGTCAATGAAGAAATCCTCCGGCGCGTCATTTTCGACAGCCTCCTGCGGCACTTCGGCAATGTCGTTGTCCAGATCGCTCATTTAAAAATCATCCTTTGTCTTATCTGCCATGTGTCGTATCCGATATTCGCCCCAATTCATCCCTGAAGCGCTTTTCATTGGGTAAAAGACTTATAGCTTGGTTATACGCAAGGACCACCTCCCTTTTGGAAGCCCGTAACCAATTCAACACTCTGGCCAGATCACGCCATGCCCAAGCGTGGCGTGTTGGCGATGCATCCATTTGAACAACTCTTTCCAGAAGTTGTTTGGCCTCGGTCAACAAGCGCTTGTTCGCCTGCCGGCGATAGCCCCATGAGCCATGCCGGTTACGCCATATTTTTCTTGCCAAATCTATTTTAGTCTGAGCAAATTCATGCAATGCTCTAGGGTCATTTAGAATAGAATCACCCGCTTGCTCGAAATATTTGTGCGCAATCTCTTGATTTCCGAGCCTGCGTGCCAATATCGCTGTATCGAAGGCATCTGAAGCTGAAAGAATAGCAGGAAGGTCTTTCAATAATTCACGTGCTTTCTCTTCCTCTCCGCATTCAAAATACGCATTAACCATAACGTTGATAACATGAGATAAAAATGCTTCCGGAGCTTTGTTTCGGAACTCTTTGAAAACTTGTTCCGCTTTCGGCAGTTCCTGAGATTTACCGTACAGTCTTATGAGCTCACCTGCGAGCAGCGCTGAAGATGGGTTTGCCTTCCATGAATCTTCAAGGCGTTGTTTTGCCCCTTGAATATCTCCAACAGCCCGTAAATGAGCGACATCACGCAATGTTGAAATGGCTACATATTCAGGATGCGCGGGGAGAGTTGCCCTGAAAAAAGTACGGCCTTCATCAAAATCGAAAACTGGTTCGGGAGAACCATTTTCCCGCATGGCCCGGAATATCTTGGGAAGACCAGTTCCTCTTCCCTCTGCTAAACGCAGCTCTTTCAGGAATTCCCCTATACGCCTGTTTCTGGCCGGGACAGGCGGGACACTTGCTCCCGGCCTCAAATGCTCTAATTGAATCCCAGGGACCGGACCTGGATAACTTATAATCTCCATCCGGTCAGGATAGAGGTAGACCTTTATGGGCTCATTTATTCCCTCATACCCCCTGTGATAAACGGCATTCACAATGGCCTCATCCAGTGCTGGAATAGGATAGCTCACCCAGCCCCGGACGCGAATGTCAGTTCCAACCTTTCCCAGATGCGTTGTCGATAAATTTTTCAGGTAGTTCAAGCAGTCTCGAATTTGCTCATGAATCGGACCCTTGAATATGCGCTCCTCCTGAACATCGCCGGATGCGTCTCCGGCAAATTGAACAACTTCTATCCGCGCCCCAGGAAACCACTGTTCTGGATCTTCCGAGAAAAATAATAATCCGACATTTATCGGTACATCATATCCATTAACAGGGGCCGCTATCCTCAATTTTCGGTATAATTCTTTTGTGTCGGGCTCATCCAACAAACCACTTCGAATATCGCGAAGGAATTCACGAACCTTTGATTCCCTCAAATCTTCTACTTTAGCATGTAAAGCCCTCCTGCTATCAAAAGGCACACGAGCCGTCATGTGCAGAAGCTGATCAAGCACTCCGTTTTTGGCAGCATCAACTGTTTCACTCCCTATTCGAACCCAATATTTCTTCTCTCCTTTCTTTCCATCGGGAGCTTTATGGGGGCGCACATCACTACCCGGCACCCAAATAACCAATATATCTTTTCCATCTGGCCTCTCTGGAGAAATAACTGGTTGATATTCAGGGTCAATACGATTACAATTCCCGCGAATCCACTTTTGTATGTCATCCAATTGTTCAGAGGGAATCCCTTTGGGAGGGAGAATGGCACTGCCATTTTCCTCGGCGACGCCTATAACAATATATCCACCATTTAAATTCTGTAGATCATTGGCAAAGGCGCAAATGGTTTTCAAGATTTGATATGCCGTTGTTTCTTCATCCCAGGAAGCCTTGAATTCGACACGGGCTGACTCTACTCCTCTCAAATAGAGCAAATCATCTATATTTATTGTTAAAATTGAACTCATCTGTCGTGCTCCTTGAGAAATTCGGTGGTGTTTTCGTGTCCAGGCTGGGTGTCCTGTTCTTCGCGAAATTTCTTCAGCATATGGCCGAGAGTCGCCACCAGAAAGCCCCCGGTACCGCAGGCCGGGTCAAGAACACGCTCGTCCTCTTTCGGGTCGAGCATCTCAACCACCAGCTTCACCACACCGCGAGGCGTGAAATACTGGCCCCGGTCACCGCGTAGGTTTGTACCCACGATTTCTTGATAGGCCACACCCTTGGCGTCCACGTCGGTACGAGTGAAGTCGTACTTGGCCAGCTCCGAAACGATAAATGCCAAGGCGCGGTCCGATAGGGTGATCTCTTCATTGCCCCGGAAGATATTTTTGTATTGTTTTTTGACCTCAGAGAAAAGGCTGTCAATGCGCTTACGAATTTCTTTGCGGCCTTTGTCTTCGAACTGTTCCCTCGGCCCAGCCCAGAAACGACGTCGCCAGGGCCCTGGCGCTGTTTTGCTCGAAGGCTTTCGTCGTGCATCTTGCAGAATATGAGATAAAGGAACTGCCAGAAGGCGGCATCTTTCGGCATTCCTTCGTTGCCATGGATGAAGTTGTGACAGCGGCGGAAAGTGACCTTGAGCATTTCATTGTCAGCCACACGGGTGTGGGCATCGGATACCACATCCTTGGTGCCGATTGACTCTTCCGCCATGGGCCAATCGCCAATGGGATTGCACTTGGTTTCGAAGCTTTTGTTCCTTCTCAAGGAAAAAGAATTCCAGAACGTTGGTCCACAGACCATATTGAATGGCTTCGACTTCACGCATGATGTTTTCAAGACCATCGAGATCCGCCGCAGCCTGTTTGAAATCGCGAATGCGGACCGCGTTTTTGCCAACCTTAGGCTCAGGACGACAGATGACTACGCGGCTGAGATTCTCCAGAGTATGTTCCGAGCCATGGTGGAAGATGGCGACGTCCACCTTCTTGCGCCCCCCGACAGAAAAATTATTTTCCATATCCTCGGGTGAAAAGCCGTATTCGTGGATTAAGGCGCGAACGACGCGTTGCCGGACAAGCTCCTTTTTCGTCTCCTTAACCTGTTTCCCAGAGACATAGTCGAGCGTGTACCCGGCCGCTATGGTGCCTTGCGTCTGTTTTTTCTTTTTCTTGCTCATACTAAACTCCGTTCACAGGAGACTGATTTCATTTTCCTTCGTCCTCGCTCAGTTCTTGGGTTGTGCGTTTCTGTGTCTCGATCCAATCATCGATGTCCTTTCGGGAGAATCGCCACTGCCCTCTTACCTTAAAACCAGGCAACTCCCCAGACTGAGCCATGGAGTAGACCGTTTTCTCGCCAACCTTTAACAGGGCAGCCACATCTTTGACTTTTAGAACCTCTTCGTTTCGCATATCGCCTCTCCTGCAGGCTGCTGTTCATCTCGGGAACGTTGCCTCAAACAGGGGTATTCTACAAACCTCCAGTCAAAAAACAACCATAATATACCATCTCACGGCAAAAAACACCAGAGAAATTTTGTGTTGCAAAACACTAAACGATAGGGTATATTATCAGGACCATGAAAAGCTTTGGCGAGACAATTCGCGACCTTCGCGTCGCACAAGACCTTGGCCTACGGGAAACAGCTGGTAAGGTGGGGATCTCCCCGGCCTATTTGAGCCGTATCGAGCGGGGCAAGGAGCGCCCCCCTCGTCCGGAGGTCATCAAGGAACTGGCGAAGGTTCTCGCTGCAGACCCGGATG
>JAGHEC010000416.1 GCA_021159525.1 Deltaproteobacteria bacterium
ACTCAGACCCCACCCTTCGGGCGGGTCCCTGGTTTGTCCTCGCTTTGCTCGGACTCCCCATCCTTCGGATGGGTCCCCGGTTTCTTGACTTATCAGTGGGGGAAGCCGCAGATCGACGAATGCGAGAATGCCAAAGGGGCAAGCCTGCCCGCCATTGCCTTGTTACCCATGTTACCTGCTTCTGCCATGGCAGATCCACGGGACGAAAGTCTTGGCAAGAACGCTCAATTGGCGTTGGCAGGCGGGTGTCCCCCGCAGATAACTCACTGAAGAGATCAGCCCGGAGGCCCGGAGCGGAAGAAAAACCCTCCTGCCCCTGTGGTACGTTCGCTGTTATCCCCCGAAGTATTGCGCCGATACCCGGAACCTGTGTCCGCTGAATAGTTGCATAGCGCCCATCCACAAATAGATTTTGGGCAATAGTGAGCTTCCGGTCCATAAATGAGTATTTTTGTGCAAAATCAAGGAAACTGGGGACCCATCCTGAGCCTACATGCGGAAGCATTGGCGCAGGCAGGGATGGGGAGTCCGAGCAAAGCGGGGACAAATCAAGGGATTACGCGCGCCTGTCTGCGTGCCCCGCAGAGGCAGGCAAGGAATCCCGCAGATTGACGCAGAGGTTGCGCAAAAAAGCCAGTTATGGATGGAAGCTACCTAATAAACAGAAGAAGGAGAAACCCATGAATAATGAACAGATGGAAGCCTCGAAAGCGGCATTGGGCCCCGACACCGTGGACATGCTGCTGAGATCTCATCAGGATGCCCTGTGGATATTGGAGAATCTGGGTGTCGGATGCAAACAGCCTGAGATCCAGCAGGCCTTTGAAGGCTTTGCAGCCAGCGGTCAGGCCGTGGTCTACGAAAACCGGATTTATATAACGGCAGAGCTGGTGGAAAAATGCCTTGAAACGGCGCCGGGGGTATCGGACTTTTTTGTGCCGCTCAACAGCTTTTTTATCGGAGGCACGGCCCCTTATGTCTACGACGATGAAAAGGGGGTCGGCGGCGTGTTTCCAACGCCGGAACACGCAAAACGGATCGCCCAGATCGCCGATGCGCATGATCCTGTAGCAGGCATGGGACGGGGCATCAAGCTGAAGGATGAGGTCCTTCAGATGAATATCATGACGGAGAATTGCTCCAAACCGCTTTATTTTGCCGTCACCTCCGATGCATCGCTGGAGCGGGCCAAAGAAATTTACGCAGAACGACAGGATATCATGGTTGTCTTCTGTCTGACACGGCCGCCGCTGGAAGTGAATGAAAACTTTTCCGATCATTTTGTCAAGGTAGTCAAGGCCGGCCTCCCCGTCTTTATCTCAGCCATGCCCATGGCCGGCATCAGCGCACCCTACTGCTATAACGGCGTGCTTTCCATGACCCATGCAGAGGTCCTTTTTGGGATTTGTGCAGCCCAGTTGCTCAATCCCGGGACCATCTGCGTCCATGCGGGCTACCCGACCATTGCAGACCCCAGTATTGAATACAACCCCAACTACGGGCTGGTGAGTCACAACCTGCTCAATATTCTCATGTCTCATCTCAATCTCATCCTGGATCTCCCCACGTTTCAAAGTGCAGGAACCACCCACGAGGAGCACCCCACTGAAAGGGCCTATGCAGATGCACGCATGGGTCAGGCCCTGTGCAAGAAGTACGGGGTCCACATGATCCGCCACCCGTTTGCCTTTCTCAGATATCTAATCGATTTTTCATTTGAGAAGCTGCAAAAATGCATCGAGATCGCGCAAGAGGCAACCCCGGAGGATGCGCCGGAGATTGAGATGCCCACATACGACGAACGGGCCATGGAATCCCTCAGAAACATCGGCTTGGGCATGTATATGGAAGATCCCCTTACCACGGCCAACCTGGGAAGACTTTTTGTCACATAACAATTACGGATGCCTTCTCAATGGTTTCAGGCCCGCGCTGTCCAGGTATATTGAAAGGGAAAGAGATCGTTTTGCATTGCCCGAACTGAGGCGCAAGTCTCTTATAAGCCCTGCCGGATAACTTGCACCCGAAGTCATTGGGAGATTACCATTTCCCCGCCATTGCAGCCGAATCGTTAACGCCCGATTCCCTCTCAAGGCAGGGACCATCATTTTATTCAGGAGGTTTTTGACATGGCAAGCATTTGCGGAATCGTATCGCAGCACGGAAAAATCGAAGAGGACAGCACCAAGCCGCTGGGGAGAATGATCAAGCTGACGCGGCACCGCGGGCCGGACAATGTACACGTCCGCACCCTCCCCGACAACAGGGGGGCAGTGGGGGCATGCGAGATCAACCTGACCCCCAGGACAACTCACTGCACCTCGATCAACAATGATCCTCCATATATCCTGTTCGACGGCGAACTCTATAACGACAGGCCGGACGGCCAGAGCGATCTCGAACTGTTTTTGGAGTATTGGGAGAAATATGAACGCGACTGTTTTTCACGCCTGAACGGGAGTTTTGTGGCCGCAGTGGTGGAAAAGGACGAGGAGGTCATCATCGCCCGCGATTCGGTAGGCGCAAGGCCCCTCTTCTTTGGAGAACACAACAATGTGTTTTACTTTTGTTCCGAGATGAAGGGGCTTATCGACCACATCCAGTTTGATATTCATGAATTGGCCCCCAGCCAGTTGTTCAGCACCAAAAAGGGGATGCGGGAGTACAGGCCTTTTACGCCTGAAGTCCCTCAGCCCGAGACCCTGGATCAAGCCACCAAGGCGGTACGCGAGAGCATAATCCAGGCCGTCGAAAAGCGGATGGATGGCGTAGAGGCCGTCTCTTTAAGCGGAGGGCTGGACAGCTCCATTATCGCGGCCATCGCAAAAGAGTATAACCCCGATATAAAACTGTTTACCGTGGTCGTACAGAGCGCACCCGGTCCGGACCTGGAAAACGCAAAGCTCATGGCCGATTTCTTGGGCATGAAACATTATGTCTATGAAATCACCGAACCTGACATCGTCGACTTCATTTCCGATGCTATTTGGTATCTCGAAAGCTTTGACGAAGATTGCATCTCCGGAATTTTATCCAACTACTATGCCTCCAAGCTCGTTAAATCTCACAGCAATGCTGTACTGGTGGGCGAAGGAGCCGATGAGCTTTTCGGCGGCTACCGCATGGTCCTGAAAAACCCCAAGGTCAAGAGTCCGGAACAGCGGGAACGCCTTGCTCGGAAGCTATTGGATATTGCCTACAACACGGCCCTGAGAAGGCTGGATCGTGGATGGATGGCCAATGCAGTCTGTTACAAGGCCCCTTTCCTCGATTCCCGGGTTGTCAACCTGACCCAGAAAATACCCATGGACTGGAAAATCTACGGTGAAAAGCAGATTGAAAAGTATGTCTTGCGTGAGGCCTTCAGAGATATGCTTCCCGAGCAGATCGCCAACCGTGAAAAGCTGCGGTTCGCCATGGGCGCGGGTATGGACGACGTGATGGATGAACTGGTTTCCCGGAAGATTGATCCGGGCGAGATCAAGCAAAGGCCCAAGGCGGCCTATGGCCTGCCGTTTGCTTCTTTCAAGGAGCTGTACTATTATGATGAATTCCTAAAGCTCTTTCCTCCTGCCTACGAGAAGCAGACCATTCGGTGGGATCCATTTAAGTAACACCCGGACAAAATCATGCCTTGGCGTGATTCGGGCGCAAGTGCGAACTGAGGGATTGAGGGATCTCGAACCCAATGAATAAATTTGCGTCATGATCTTAAAAATCCCGGGGTATCAGCTCAGTAATCAGGGGGATAGCACTGAACGTAGTGCCGGGGCAGGAGGATTTTTCTTCCGCTGCGGGCCTCCTGGCTGGTCGAGCGAAGAAGAGACGGCGCTCCCGGCAGCCGCGGCAGAAAAGCCCTTCTGCCCCTATTTATTGAACTCTTACATCCCGGGTTAAACAAGATAACGCATACATTGCAAAAAAGGAGCATATCATGGCATTTCCTGCACATTCTAAGTACATCATTATCGGCGCCGGGATCCACGGCCTGAGCACGGCCTGGCACCTGGCAAAGGAATTGAAAGAGAGAAAGCGGGGATCCGGCAAGGATATCCTGGTCATTGACAAGACCTCTATCGGCGCAGGGGCCTCGGGGATCGCTTGCGGCGTTATCCGCAACAACTATTTTCAGCCTGCCATGCGCGAGCTCATGGGCCACAGCGTTGCGATCTGGGAGGAAGACGGCGAGGCATATGGTTATCATCCGGTAGGATATATGCAGATATCCCCGGAGCCCATGCACGCGGATGTAGCCGAAATCTATGCTCAGCAAAAGGATATCGGCTATGAATCCGTATTTATTGAAGGCGAAAAGGACTGCCTCAAATATATGCGCGAGAACATATTTCATGACTGGCAGGCCAAGGGAATCACATCGATCCTGCACGAAAAAAAGGGCGGGTATGCCAATCAGATGCGATCCCTCTACCGCCTGGCCGACAAGGCCGAGGCCGAAGGGGTCCGGATCCTCACCGGCGTGACGGTCACCGGTTTCAAGACCGACAACAACACGGTCACTGCCGTTGAGACCGCCAAGGGCGATATCCGATGCGACTGGGTGATCGTGGGCGCCGGTCCCTGGGCCAAAAACTTCTGGGACATGCTGGGGCTTCCCAATGAGATCGACATCCTGGGCCCGGACGGCATGCTCCATTCCGGAAATCGAATGTGGACCTACTGGTGCCTCGTGGAAGGGACACTCGGGGTGGATCCCGAATACGCCATGAACAATGAGGGAAAGATGCCGCCGGTCATTCATGTGGATTCTGAGGCCCCCCTCTACTCAAGCGAGGACGGATCCCTGATAACCGATGAGATGTGGGGCATCTATTACAAGCCGGACTTCAACTTCGGGGGGGTCCAGGGGGGGGCCGCTCCCTACATTGTGGAGGGTGACGTGAAGGTGGATCCCTATGGGATCGATTCCCCTGATTTCACGGTAACCCCCGAGTTTGTACATATGTGGACCTCCGCCCTGGCCCATTGCCAGAA
>JAGHEC010000278.1 GCA_021159525.1 Deltaproteobacteria bacterium
CGTCATGGAGGGGAGGCAGTGACCCCAAATCAAACTCCTTCGCACATTGCAGAGGAGGTAGAAACAACGAGTCTATCCACATTCCCAAGGAGTAAAGCATGTTAAACCCGAAAAGGAAATATGTTGCCAATATCGGCCTGATAGGGCTTTTGGTCGGAGGTCTGCTGTTTTTTAACAGCAGGGGTTCCCATGTCGAAGCTGATACTAACGATATGTATAAACAGATTGAGATTTTTACTGAGGTGCTCAGACAGGTCGAGAAAAACTATGTTGAGCCGCAGGATCCTCAGGATTTGATTTGTGGGGCCATAAAAGGGATGGTCCAAAATTTGGACCCTCATTCATCGTTTATGACAAAGGAAGAATATGATGAGCTGATGACGGAGACCAAGGGGAGCTTTTCGGGTATCGGGATTGAGATTACGATAAGAGAAAAGGTGCTGACCGTGGTTTCTCCTATTGAAGGGACCCCGGCCTATGAGGCGGGGATAAAGGCGGGAGACAGGATTATCATGGTGGACGGTCAGTCGACGCAGGGTATGAGCCTTGTCGAGGCAGTGAAGAAAATCCGGGGGGCTGAAGGGACCAAGGTCGATTTGACCATTGCGCGGGAAGGGGAGGAGAAGCCGCTCGATTTTTCCATCACGCGAGGGGTAATTCCCCTGAAAAGCGTCAAGAGCTACACTATTGAGCCTGGGATGGGATACATCCGTATCTCTAATTTCCAGAGCAATACGGCAGAAGACCTGGCCTCGGCCCTTGAGGAGCTGGAAAAAGACGGGGCGCTCAAAGGGCTGATCCTTGACCTCCGGAATAATCCCGGGGGGCTGCTGTCCCAGGCCATTGATGTGTCTGAACTCTTCCTTGATTCGGGGGTCATTGTCAGCACCAAAGGCAGAGAGAACGGCCACAACATTCAGGCAACCGCGCATGAGGATAAGAAAAAGTGCACCTATCCCATTATTGTGCTGGTAAATGGCGGCACTGCCAGCGCTGCAGAGATTGTAGCGGGGGCCTTACAGGGCAACAAAAAGGCCATCATCCTGGGCACCCGAACCTTTGGAAAAGGATCCGTACAGTCGATTTTGCCCTTGTCTGATGGATCCGCTCTTCGCCTGACAACGGCCCTCTATTATACACCCAGCGGGAAATCGATTCAATCGAGCGGGATTGTGCCGGACATTGAGATTCCGTTTCTCGCCCCTGATGAAAAACCGGAAAAGGCATCGCCCCGTTTTATCAGGGAAGAAAATTTAAAGGGCCATATTGCGGTGGAGACGGAGAATTCCACAGGGGCATCTGAAAAGGGATCGGCCAAAGAAAAGGATGAAAAGGTGAAGACGCTTCTTGAAAACGACAATCAGGTCCGACAGGCCTTGCAGCTGTTGAAAAGCTGGAGTATTTTTTCAAAAATCCAGTCCGGCGCCTAAAAGGCGGTCCGGTAGGATGCGTGTGTTTTTCATGCCCATCCAGGTGCTCGTTTATACGATATCATGAAGAAAAAGAAGCGCCCTTTTCTCGCTGTATTGTTGCCTGCGTTACTAATCGCGATTTCTTTGTCAGCCGTATATCTGCTGTTTTTGAAAAGGGATATGGGGGTTGCTCCCAAAAGACCAGCCATCGGTTTCACCCCTGCGGCTGTAAACAAGGTCCCACGCAAACACACGGATGGTGCAGATATGGGGATGCCATTGGAAATCGGGGTCAATAAGGCATCCTGGCGACCGAAAGTCGCCATTATCATTGATGACCTGGGTTATCATCGGGATCTGGACCTCCAATTTATCAGGCTGGATCTACCCTTAAGCTTTGCGATCCTTCCGTGGGCGCCCTTTACGAAGGCTGCGACACAAGAGGCGTGCAGGCGGGGACGTGAAATTCTCCTGCACCAGCCCATGGAACCCAGGGATTATCCGTGTATTGAACCCGGAGTCGGCGCCCTTCTCCTTTCGATGGATGAAGCGCTGCTGAAGGGAACCCTTCATAAAAACCTGAGGCAGGTCCCGGGCGCTCGTGGCGTGAATAACCATATGGGTTCGTCTTTTACTGAAAACCGTGGCAAGATGTCTATGGTGCTCAGGGAATTAAAAAAATTAGGTCTGTTTTACGTGGACAGCCGCACGACAAATGAAACAGTGGGCCTTGAGGAGGCAAAAAAAATCGGGGTTCCTGCAGCGGAACGAACGATTTTTCTCGACAACAACCCTGCTCGTGAGGCAATATCCGGCCAGATACGGAAGTTGATGATGGCCGCCAAGAGATCGGGATCGGCCATAGGAATTGGCCATCCATACGGGCAGACTGTCGATATGATTAGGAAATACCAGAATGCCCTAAAAAAGGAGGTTTTTTTGGTGCCGGTGTCTGAGCTTGTCAGATAAAAAGGAAGTTTTTTTGGTATGGATAAAAAAAAGTTGTTGACAAGAGACGTATGAAAATATATAAAGAGGTTTCTTTCGAGATTCACCTGCAAGATTTCGTGTTATTTATTTCTTGACATTCGCTGGTGGGTCTCTTAGATTTAAAATTCTTGAAAGATGGCGTTTGGCCTCTTGTTCCTTGAAAACTAAATAGTGATGTCGTGCAGGTCTCTAAGATTCAAAAATGGGCTCAAAGCCCTCCAAAGTTTAAGTGGAGAGTTTGATCCTGGCTCAGAACGAACGCTGGCGGCGTGCCTAACACATGCAAGTCGAACGAGAAATTCGACACTCAGGCAACTGAGTGTTGGAGAGTAAAGTGGCGCACGGGTGAGTAACGCGTGGGTAACCTACCCTTGAAACCGGGATAACCCCGCGAAAGCGGGACTAATACCGGATGTGGTTCCATTGGCCTCGGCCTCCGGAATTAAAGGTGACCTCTTCATGAAAGTTGCCGTTCAGGGACGGGCTCGCGTACCATTAGCTTGTTGGTAGGGTAATGGCCTACCAAGGCGACGATGGTTAGCTGGTCTGAGA
>JAGHEC010000149.1 GCA_021159525.1 Deltaproteobacteria bacterium
CAGGATTCGGTTGAGTTGTCCAGCGGAAATATCCACTCCCCACTCCCATAGTTGTTCCAGGAGAAGTGGTTGAGTAACATGGCAGTGAAAGTATTGATATAAAATATAGCTTTTAAGTTCGAAATCAATGCCATTAACTTAAGGGCTTGAGGTTATCCAACCGCTTTAAAGTATTGCATAAAAAGCTTGATTTAGGAACATAAACATGGTATGCTCACTTTCAATAACCACAACCCCTTATCGTTACGAAAGGAGCATGCCATGCAAAAAATATCTCAAAAATCTACTGTATTTGGCACAGAACCTGCGTTGCGATATATGTGCCAAACTTATTGAATTTGTTGGCAAAAAAATCTCTTCACCAGAATTTATTGCCCGTAACCGTCAAACCGAAAAGGCCTTCACACGTCAAAGAAAACTTCCCTTCCACGTCTTGATCGCTTTTCTCCTCAATTTCGTCAAGGGATCCTACCAGGATGAACTGGATAAGTTCTTTAAAGCCATCAACCGCTTTGATATCGCCCAAAGGGTCGTTTCAAAAGTTGCCCTGGCAAAAGCCCGAATGAAATTGAAATTCGAAGCCTTTATCGAGTTGAACCAGCATTTGGTCAACTACTTTGAAAGAAGCTTCAATACCATCACCTGGAGAGGTTTTCGTTTGCTGGCTATTGATGGCTCTACTGTCCGCTTGCCTCATATCGACGCGATTGCTGAGCATTTTGGCCTATGGGGGGTGCGCCAGGGAAACCCTTCACCTATGGCAAGAATCTCCCAGCTTTTTGACGTCCTCAATAAAACCACCGTTGACGCCCTCATTCATCCAAAAGGTTCCGGAGAACGTACACTGGCAGCACAACATCTGCTCAACGTAAGGCTCGGGGACTTGGTTCTTTTGGATAGAGGATACCCAGCATGGTGGTTGTTCAGCCTGATCCTCTCTCAGAACGCCCAGTTCTGCGCACGGATATCGTGTACCAAATGGAAGGCCGTTCGAAAATTCTTTCACTCGGGGTCGACTGAAAAAATCATTTCTCTGTCTATCCATGCTACCTCTGTTCCCAACTGCGAGCAAATGGGCTTACCTATGGCACCCTTGAAGCTCCGTCTGATCCGCGTTGAAAATAATGGCCAGGTCGAGGTGCTGATTACCTCTCTTCTCGATATGGACAAATATCCCATAGAAATCTTTCATGATCTATATCATCTCAGATGGCCTGTGGAAGAGGATTATAAGACCATGAAATGCCGCCTTGAGCTGGAAAATTTCTCTGGCAAGTCTGTCCTTTCTGTATACCAGGATTTCCACGCCAAAGTCTTCACGAAGAATCTTGTATGGATCATGGCCTTCCCAGGAAATAATGCCTTACGTCAGCAACATGAACACAGGAAGTATGACTACCAAATCAATTTCACCCAGGCCTTATCCAAGAGCAAGGGCGTGATTGGGCTATTGTTTCATGAAACCGCTTCAGTAGCTGCCCAATTGATAGCCGCCCTCCAAGATATTTTTCAAAGAACTATTGAACCCATACGGCCAGGAAGAAAATATCCCAGAAACCATAGACCGTCTCAACGGAAATTCTTTCCGGCTTACAAGCCGATCGGTTAAGTTAATGACATTGAGTTGGACGTTTGATATCGGACGTTCCTTTTGCGGCCTGGGACGCGTACCAGTCGATCTGACGGCACACGCCCCGGATGATCCGGACCTCCCTGGCCCTGAGCGGGAACCTGGAAAGAAACCGCCGGATATTCAGGAGCCAGTGCTCCGGGTTTTGAGGATCCAGAAACCCGATCTTTGTGAGGACCTCCTTGAGATGCCCGTACATTCCCTCCAGCTCAAAGCTGTTAGCCAGTCTCGGTTCCACCTCCGGCGTTCCCGGCCGCGAGGCCAGAAAGATCTCATAGCAGACAATCATCACAGCGTGGCCCAGGTTCAGGGAGGAAAAGGAGGCCGTGGGGATGGTTACGATGGTATGACAGTAGCGGAGATGCTCATTGGAGAGTCCCCGGTCTTCCGGTCCGAAAAGCACGGCCGCCAGGTTGTTCTGCGAAAGGGTCACGAGATCGCGGGCAAGGCCTCCTGGATGACACATGGCCGGCCGGAGGGCCCCGGTTCGGGCAGTGGTCCCCGCAATATGCTGATATGGTGCAAGGGCGTGTCCCAGATCGTCATAGACCTCCATCTGTTCTATCAGATTCCGTGAGCTTCCGGTAGCGGTCTTGAGCACCCGGCAGAGGTCGCAGTTCTTGGGCGATACCAGGACGAGCTTGCTCAGGCCCATGTTGCTCATGGCCCGGAGCGCAGCCCCGATGTTTTCCGGGATCTGAGGGTTGACCAGGACGATGGCGATATGATCGAGATTGGCTTTCATGGGAAATAGAGATGCGTTTGGCGGAGCGGCTTTTGAAGTCAAGGCCGGTCTCCGGGGCGCTTTGTGTTATTTTTGGTAACCGTTCACGGGTGATTTTTGGTCAAATTTGGGATTGTCAGCCTCACGTAACAGCTCAATAACCCGGGGCAGGAGGGTTTTTCTGAAGAGACCGGGCCGGAGGCCCGGAGAGGAGCTCTCAACCCCCCGTGAACGGTTGACATTTTTGGTTGAGCAACTGGAGGATGGCCGCGGTGAGTTCATCGCTGTCAAAAGAAAAGGTGACGGTTCCCTTGTTTACCTCAAAAGAGAGAAGGGCGCACTTATATTCTTCTGCCAGGTCCTCCAGGATCTCCTTGAATTGGGATGCGTAGGGGTGGTCCGGGCTGTTTACCTCTTCCGGGAACAGGTCCACCTCAAACGCGCCGGGCGATATGTTCATGGGTTTACTATCCTTATTCTTCAAATAAAGCCAAGTGTTGGCGGATTAACGCAAAAAAGTAACAGCTCAATGAACAGGGGCAGGAGGGTTTTTCTGAAGAGACCGGGCCGGAGGCCCGGAGCGGAAGAAAAATTCTTCTGCCCCGGCACCAGGTTCGCAGTTATCCCCCTAATTATTGAGGTGATACACTGAGTCTGAAGATGACATAATTTTACGAATACTGTGGTCCGGGGGAAAATGTCAAGGAGCATCCGCCCTCTGCGGTCCTGAATGCCCCCGGTCTCAGGGCCATGGAAAAACCGATCATTGACATCTTGAGCTACTTTTTCTACCCTTCCAAAAGAAGCCGACAGTTTCTGTATCATTATGGGCCGGCGCCTGAGAGTGTCAACCTTTTTACCTTCATCGGAGCAGGTCTTATGGCCGATCACGTGTGTCCCCCCTGGATGGGGTATTTCCTCCTCAACCCCTTGAGGAGGCTTGTGGAAAGCCCTGAAAGGATGTTTGGACCTTTCGTGCGGAAGGGGATGACGATCCTGGAGCCGGGATGCGCCATGGGGTTTTTCACGCTTCCCCTGGCCCGTATGGTGGGACCCACAGGCCGGGTTATTGCCCTGGAGATACAGGATAAAATGCTGGCTGTCCTGGCCCGGAGGGCCCGGAAGGCAGGGCTGAGCGACAGGATTGAGGTGCGTCGAATTACTGCGGACAGGTACGGTCTGGACGACCTGACGGGTCGGGTCGATGTTGTTGCGGCTGTTCATATGGTCCACGAGGTCCGGGACAAGGCCCGATTCTTTTCAGAAATGGCAAAGGTCCTTCGGCCCGATGGGAGGCTTCTTGTGGTGGAACCCAGGGGTCATGTATCCATTGAGGCATTTGAACAGACCATGGCCCTTGCACAAGCGGCCGGACTCAGACGCGAGACCCTTCCCAAAAGGTCAGGCGGCAGGAGGGCCTGCCTGGTCAAGAACTGCGGCTGATGCGTCAGGCCGGTCCGGTCCGCCGTCAGGTTCCCTTCTGTTGTCATAATTGCGGTCTCGAGGTGCAGAGAGAGGGCAATCGGATTCTGGCGGTGCGGCCGGACAAGGCCCATCCCAGGACCCTGGGATATATCTGTCGGAAGTGTGCGCGAATCGCTCACTGCCAGGCCCATAAGGAGCGTCTGACCCATCCGCTCAAGCGGGAAGGGGGTGGGTTTGTAAAGACCGGCCGGGCCCTCCTGGAACACCCCGAAGGGATACTCATCGGTAGAATGGACCCGGATAGGAACCTGGAGAACCCGACGACCCCGGACATGCCGGCCCCCGGGACGGTAATGGTCCCCCATGGATTCGGCATGCTGTACAACGGCGAGGTTTACGGGGCCAATGTAAACCGGTTGACCCGCAGTGCGCACAGGGACCGGATCGCGGGCACGCCCATTCACCGATACGTGCCGTGCCGGGTGGAGCCGGCCTGAGATATCCCATGAATAAAAACGTCTCGTCGGACCTTGAATCGTTTCGGTTTCGCGGTCTCCATCCCCTCCTGTTGTTAGGCACGGCCAGCGACCGGTATGCCGGGTGGATCGGCCAGATCTATACCCGGGAGCGCTGGGCTAAGGGGATTGCCCGCCGCACCAAGACCGTGGGGGGAAAGGTCTTTCAGGAAGAGGTCCTGCCGGTGCCCTCAGTACGGGAATATTTTGCGCACTTTCAAACGCTTGAGATCGATTTTACCTTTTATGCGCCTCTCCGTGACGACAGGGGCGAGCCCACCCGGGTTTTTCATCTCCTTCGCCGTTACGCCCAATATCTTCAGCCGGGGGATCGTCTGGTGCTCAAGGCGTCCCAGGCTGTTTTTGCGAGGCGCCTGTACCGGCAGGGCGTCTACATGAAGAACGCCGATTATCTAAACCCCGAGGTCTTTGTTCGCCAGTTTTATGAACCGGCCTTGGAACTCCTGCATCCCTGGCTCGATGCCATAGTCTTTGAACAGGAATACCAGAAAAAGGACGGACGGACGCCCCCGGCCCGGGCAGCCGGCGAGCTGGACGCGTTTTTCAGGGCTGTTCCGGCCGATGACCGCTATCATGTGGAGCTGAGGACCCAATCCTTGCTGACCAGACCTGTTTTGGAAGTGCTGGAAAAATGGGGAGTAGGGCAGGTCCTGTCTCATTGGACCTGGCTTCCGCCCCTCTGGAAGCAGTTCCTTACGGCAGAGAGGCGGTTTCTCAACGCGGGATCGGTGGTGGTGCGTCTCATGACACCGAGGGGCGTGCGCTATGAAGACGCCTATGCACAGGCCCATCCCTTCAATGCCCTGGTCGAGGGGATGCAGACCCCGGGCATGGTTGAAGATACAGTAAGGCTTATCAAGGCCGCGGTGCGGGAGGGAAAGCGGATCAATGTGATTGTCAACAATCGGGCCGGCGGCAACGCCCCCCTTATGGCTCAACAGATCGCCCGCGCGTTTCTCGCAGGCCACTCTGCCGGCTAATCCGGAAACTTGGGCGGGAGGTTGTGCCGCCCTTCTAATTGCAGCGACCGGAGAACCGTCATGGCGCTCGCGCCGTGGGCCAGGAGACGGTCCCCTTGGTCTGAGATGCGGGCCTCGCTCAGGCAGAGGGTCTTCCCGGTCCTGACGACCTGGCCTGCTGCCATGAACAGGCCGCCCCGTGGAGGGGCGAGGTAGTTCAACTTCATCTCCACGGTGGTGAGGGCCAGAGATTCCTCAATCTCTGTATAGCTTGCGCAGAAACAGGCCGCATCAATCAGGGATGCATAGACGCCCCCGTCAACTGGCCGCACGCGGCCAGGATGTCCCTTCCCTTGCTCTTCCGGATGATGGCCGTGAAATGGCGGTGTGTCAGGATCTCCTGGAAGCGCAGGATGCGCTCCATGGGGGGAGGAGACATGTCAGCCTCCGACCCCGGGTTCAAGGGAATCAGGTTGATCTTGGCCCTCAGGCCCGAAAGGCGCCGTGCCAGTTTCAGGGCATCCTGGTCGCGGTCGTTGATGCCATTGATCAAAATATACTCAAAGGTGATCATCCGGCGGTTGGGCAGGGGGAATTCCCGGCACGCCTGGAGCAGGCGGGTGATCGGGTATTTCCGATTGACAGGCATAAGCCGGCTCCGCGTCTCGTCATCTGCCGCGTTCAGGGACACGGCCAGGTTGACCGTAGTATCGTGTCCAAGCCTCTCGATTTCCGGGACCAGACCGCAGGTGGACAGGGTCACCTTCCTGTGGGAGAAATTCATGCCGTCTTGGGCGATGAGATTTTCGATGGCCCTGACAACCGCATCATAGTTGGCAAGGGGTTCGCCCATGCCCATGAATACAATATTGGTCAAATGCTCCGGGTTATTGAGCGAACGTTTGACCATGATGACCTGTTCGATGATTTCCGAAGGGGCGAGGTTTCGCTTGAACCCCTGCCTGCCTGTGGAGCAAAACCGACAGCCCATGGCGCAGCCGGCCTGGGACGAGATGCACAGGGTCAGGTGGTCCCGCTCAGGGATGAGGACCGATTCGACCAGGTGGCCATCCTGGAGACGAAACAAATACTTGCGGGTCCCATCGTCAGAGGTGAGGGCCGTGACCTCCTCAAGGGGCCCAAGGAGGGCCTCTTTTTGAACAAGGGAGCGGATACGCTTGGGCAGGTTTTGCATGTCCTCGCAGGAAGCGGCAAGCCGGTTCAGGAGCCAGTGGCGTATCTGCCTTGCGCGATAGGGTTCAAGGCCATGATCTACAGCCCATTGTTCGGTTTCCCGGGCGTTCAGCCCTTTTAGATCGGTTTTCATGGTTTCTCTTGCCTGTGTGCAGTGCCAATACGGAATCACGGTGGCGCCGGCCCGCGCCGCGGCATCGGAAGGAGTGTACCAGAACGGCGGCCCGGAGCGGAAGAAAAATTCTTCTGCCCCGGCCCTAGGTTCGCAGTTATCCCCCTAATTATTGAGGTGATACCTATTGCGAGCGGTTCAAATTCTGCCGAAAATTGTCGCCATTTTTACAAATCACGTCACATTTTGGCCCAAGGCATATCCTGGAAGTTTTGGCGTGTCACGGAAATGAAGTCCGAATTCGACCTTAACCAGCGCAAATAATTGGCTTATTGCAGCGCAAAGGCTCCTTGTCCAGGATGTGGCATTATAGTTGCATTTAACCCTGCAACAAACATTTCTGGTAACCGTTCACGGGTGATTTTTGGTCAAATTTGGGATTGTCCGCCTCACGTAACAGCTCAATAAATGGGAGCAGGAGGGTTTTTCTGACGCGACTGCCGGGCTGGTGCGATTTTCTGATATCAGTGTACCAGGGAGATCTCAAAACCCAGTGAACGGTTACCATTTCTGCTTGTGGCTGGAATGATTATGCCGCACAAACCAGGACGCGAATCGCAGCGGATCAATGATCAAAAACAGGGATACCCAAGGCTTCACCCTGGTCGAGCTGATGGTCGTTGTCGCCATTATCGGGGTCCTGGCGGCCATTGCCATACTGCAGTTTGATGCCTACCGGAAAAAAGGCTATGAAAGCGGGGCTGTGTGGGATGTCAAAAACGCGGCGGCCGCCCAGGAGGCCTACTATGTCGATTATCAGACGTACGCAACCGGCAGGAATCTTTTGGACGGCTACGGTCTCAGTTCCACGGAAGGAGTTACCCTGACTATCGCCTGCAATAAGGACGCATACACGCTTGTCTCTTACCACGCAAAAGGGGGGAAGACCTATACCCTGACAGGGCCGGGCGGTTCACTAACAAGCAATTAAGGATTACCCTTTGTCTTAAGAGGATAACTGCAAGGAAGCTTGTATAAACCAGGATCGTGAAAGGAGGTGGGATATCGGATTTGGAAAAGAGTGATTGAGACTTGTTGCGGTTCAATAAAAAATGAAAGGAGAGCACAAAATGTTAACTAAATTGAATGCAAAAAGAGGCGAAAAGGGTTTTACATTGATTGAACTGATGATCGTCATCGCCATTATCGGCATTCTTGCAGCGATCGCGATCCCGCAATTTTCATCCTACAGAAAACGCGCCTTCAACAGCGCGGCCCAGAGCGATTTAAAGAATGCAGCTACTGCCGAGGAGGCATATTATGTGGACAACCAAACCTATGGCGCAGACGACGATTTGAATCTGAATACTTCGACGAATGTAACCGTGACGGCTGCCGGAGACGGAAACACGTATAAGATCGTCGCTTATCACAGCAAAGGCGATAAAACCTATACCCTCACGGGGCCGGGCGGCGCTATTACAAGCAACTGATAAGTCCGAGCATGAAAGGAAAGGTGGGCCGGCTGCCATGCAGGTTCACCTTTTTTGTATCAGCTCAATAATCATGGTGATAACAGCGAACCTGCCGCCGGGGCAGAATGGTTTTTCTTCCGCTCCGGGCCTTCGGCTGGTCTCTTCAGAAAAACCCTTCTGCCATGTATGTTTGAATGGCAGCGAAGAGAAGCTCGGTTGTCACTAATTTTGGGGCCTTGAAATTGAAAGTAGATATCCAGAGGAGAATAGACCGAATCGCAGGTCAGATCATCTGTGGCATACTTTCACTGGTTCCGCGTTATAAACCGCATCCCAGGGGATATGTGCCCCGTAACATTCTCGTAATCATGCTTTCCGAGATGGGGAGTCTCGTCCTGGCCCAGCCCATGTTCAGCTTTCTCAGCGAACGATATCCCCACGCAAGGATTTACGCCCTCCTGTTTCAGAGAAACAGGGAATGCCTTGAGCTTTTCGATTCGGTTCCTTCCGAACATATCCTGACCATTCGGGATGACTCCTTCCAGGCCCTGACAGGAGATGTCATCCGGGCGATTTTGCGGATGAGGGCCATCGGAGTCGATGCGGTCATCGACTGCGAGCTTTTTTCGAGAATCAGCAGCATCTTGTCATTTCTGAGCGGGGCAAAGCTTCGGGTCGGGTTTCATCCGCACACGCAGGAGGGCCTTTACCGGGGGAGCTTTATCAACCGTCCGGTCCTCTACAACCCCTACCATCATATCTCGACACAATTTATCACGTTGGCCTATGCCCTCAACCCGGCCCTTGGCGGGGCGCCCACTGTGAAGCGGAAGGTTAGAGGGGAGGCCCTTTTTTCGCCCCGACTGACCATTGCTCCGGAGGCCATTGAGTCGTTTCGCGACCGGCTTACAAGGGATTTCCCGGGAGTCGGCGCCAGGAAGCTGGCGCTACTTTACCCCGGGGGCGGCCTGCTGCCCATCAGGGCCTGGCCGGAGGAAAACTTCTCGGCAGTGGCCCGGGATCTTATCAGAAACGGCTATGCTGTCGGGATTATCGGATTGAAAGGGGATAATGCCGTTGCCGCCAGAATCGTTTCCCGCATAAGCGCCGCTGATTGCTTTGATCTGACAGGCTATACCCGAACGTTGCGGGAACTGATAACCCTTTTCCACCTGGCGGCACTGCTGATTACCAATGATGGCGGTCCGGGTCATTTTGCTTCCCTCACGCCCATGCCGGCGATCGTCCTCTTCGGACCTGAGACCCCTGTCCTCTACGGTCCCATAGGCAAACAGACGCTGAGCCTTTACGCCGGCCTGTCCTGCTCCCCCTGCCTGACCGCCTATAATCACCGGAATTCGCCCTGCGACGGAAACAACGTTTGTCTGAAGGCCATCTCCCCGAAAATGGTGCTCCGGGAGGCATACCGGCTGCTGGCGCCACCGAGTGAAACTTCTGTCTCGGATGGGTGAGATGGGCTTCCTGGAAACCATACAAGAATTCCCCGTGATCAAGGCGTTATTCCGCATTAGGTTCATTCGATTCGGCCTGGTGGGGTTTTCCGGGACACTGATCAATATGGGGGTCCTGTACGTCAATCAATCCATACTCCTGCGCCAGGTCCATCCCCCGGATAAACGGCTGCATATCTCTCTCGCCATAGCCATCTGCATCGCCACATTCAACAATTACCTCTGGAACCGGTACTGGACATGGGGGGACCGCCAGCGTCATCAAAAGAGGGGATTTTTTGCTCAGATGGCACAATATTACCTCTCGTGTACGGTCGCCATTCTTCTCCAATATGTGTTGACGACCCTGTTGGCGGCAGTCGTTCACTACCTGATTGCAAACCTGATATCCATTGCCCTGGCTGCCATATTCGTTTATGTGATCAATGATATATGGACGTTCAGCATCGGAAACGGCAAGAAACGGTCGATTGTCAGCCCCCCGCGGGCCGCCGGGACAGAAAAAGGAAGGCTCTCTTGAGACTGGATATTGTCATCCCCATACGCAACGAGGAAGAAAATCTGCCTGTCCTGCATGACCGCCTGAAGCTCGCATGTGACAAGCTGACGGATCTTGGATGGCGGGTCATCTATGTCAACGACGGCAGCTCTGATCGATCCCGGGATCTTATGTTATGTCAGCATCGGGAAGACAGTCGATTCTGTATGGTGGAGCTGTCCCGCAATTTCGGCCACCAGGCAGCCATTGCCGCCGGGCTCTCGGTTGCGGACGGCGATGCGGTCATCGTTATGGACGGGGATTTGCAGGACCCGCCAGAGATTATCCCGGAGCTGATCGAGAAATGGCAGGCCGGGGCCCAAGTTGTAAGGGCCCAGCGACGCAGCCGGAGGGAAAAGGGGATTCGGCGCGTTGGATTCGAAATGTTTTACAGGTTGTTTTCATGGGTCAGCGACTTCCCGGTTCCGCCGAACGCCGGGGTCTTCGGGCTCCTGGATCGCCGGGCTGTGCAGGAATTGAACAGGCTTCCTGAACAGAACCGGTTTTTTCCGGGTCTGAGGAGTTGGGTCGGGCTCAGGCAGGAAATTGTTGAGTATGACCGGCAGGAACGGGGGGCCGGGAGGCCGAAGCAGTCACTCAAGCGGCTCATCCGGTATGCCCTTGATGCGATATTCAGCTTTTCTTACAAGCCGTTGCGGATCATGACCGGCGCAGGAGTCTGTATCAGCGCCATGGGTTTCATGCTGGCATTATTCTTTGTAATACGCCGGTTAATCGGCATCGAAATCGCGCAAACAGGCTTCACTACGCTGGTAACTCTGGCTCTTTTCTTGGGCGGGGTGCAGCTTGTAGCGGTTGGTTTGTTGGGTGAATACCTGGCCCGGATTTATGATGAGGTAAAACAGAGGCCCCTCTTCATCATCGAAGACACCCATGGCGTTAACCAGATCCCGGATAAGCAGGGCTGATCCCATGAGTCTGAGCGGCACAAGACGATTCCTTTCGTTGATCCTTGCCTGCGGCGTGTTCGGCGTGTACCTGTTCAGCACCTCGCCCGTGGTATATCTCGGCGACAGCGGCGAGCTTACGGCGGCGGCCTTTTGTCTCGGTATCCCCCACAACAGCGGCTATCCGCTTTATTCGCTCATAGGAAAAATCTTTTGCCTCATCCCGATCGGTAATGTAGGATTCCGGCTGAATCTCATGTCGGGCTTTTTTTCCGCGCTTGCCGTCCTGCTCGTTTGCGAGATCATTCTCAGTTTTACCCGTAATGCGTGCTGCGCCGCGGTCGGCGCCGCTTATCTTGCCTTCACACCGCTTTTCTGGTCACAGACCGTATCCGCAGAGGTCTATCCTCTCCACCTGTTCTGCCTCTGTCTCATGATCCGACTGATGTGGGAATGGGATCAGACAAGGTCGTTCAACTACCTGCTCCTGTTCGTGTTTGTTACGGGTCTCAGCTTCGGCAATCACATGCAGACAGTCATGTTGGCCGTTCCGGTGCTCTATTTTATCATCTCAGGGGACAAACAGGCGATCTTCGCATGGCGACATTTTGCGGCCATAACGCTCTGCTTCATCCTTCCTCTCACTCTTTATTTGTATCTTCCGATTCGAACCCAGGCGGGAGCCGCCATCCATTGGGGAGATCCGGATACCTTAGAACGTTTTCTTGCCCATGTAACCGCAACAGCGCATCGCAGCGCCTATGTCTTCAGCAAAGGGCCTGCTCAATACCTGGAAAGGCTCATCGAGGCCTTGAAAGTAATCGTCACTCAGTATGGGGTGTTGCTGCTGGTCTCTTTCTGGGGATGGATCCGCCTCGGCTCAGTTCGCTGGCAGGTCCTTTTTTTGGGGATCATCCTGTTTGATCTTTTTTACACGGTCTTCCTGAACATCATTTCTTTTGAAATTACCCCGTTCACGCTTCCGTCATCCGTGGTCCTGGCGATTCTGGTCGGAATTGGCCTGCACCACCTCCTGGAGTGGGTGAGGAGCCAGCAGAACGTAGGACAAAAAATAAAGGAGGGAGTTGTGGCTGCTGTTTGTGCCATACCGGCTTTCGGCCTCATCACAAATTACCGGTCCTGCGATCAGAGCCGCAACTATATTGCCTACGAACACGCTGTCAACGTATTCAGGACTGTTCCCCGTGGCGGTACGCTCTTTCTGGACGGCGACAACAATGTATTTCCTGTTGCCTATGGCCGGATCGTAGAGGGAATGGGAAACGGCATTTCCCTGTACGATCGGCACAATGTCATATTCAAGTGGCGTCTGCCAACATATCCCTTCATCTTTGCAGGAACCTGGAATGAACTGGAATCCTCTGTAATTCAAGAAATCATCCATTCCCAGTCAAGATCCGGCGTCTATTTTGCCGCCATGAATGCGTACGCGATTTCCATCCCGCCGGATTACCGCCTTGTGCCCTGCGGCATCCTGAGAAAAGTGGTCCCAGAGCAAGGCATTGTCGGTTGCCCGGCCGGTATCTGGGATTATTACGCCACCGAGGGTTATCAGGACGATTTCAATCGAGATTATATGAACCGAGAGGCAACCTCACGCTACTATTTCACAAAGGGAGAAAGCCTGTGGCTCTCCGGGAGACGAAACAAAGCCATGTCACTGTTTAACCTTGCATCACGGATCGGCTACAATGATACCTCCATTCACTCAGATTTAGGCGTCTTTTTTACAGATCAAGGACTTTTCGAATATGCCGGCAAGGAACTGGAAAAGGCGTTGATTTACTACGATGATTTAAGTGGAATATACAATAATTGGGGTTACTTTTATCATAAAAGGGGAGATTATTTAAAAGCAATAGCTTCTTTCAAGAAGGCTATCGAGCTTTGTCCGCAGAATCATGCCTATCACAACAATCTCGCTTTTACCTTTTACGAAATGGGAGAAAAAAAGGAGGCGCGGGAAAGGTTTCAAAGGTCTCTCGCAATAAATCAGAATCAGCCCGTCATTAAGGAATTTATGAGAAAGGTATCACCTCAATAATTAGGGGGATAACTGCGAACCTAGTGCCGGGGCAGAAGACTTTTTCTTCCGCTCCGGGCCTCCGGGCTGGTCTCTTGAGTGACTTATCTGCGGGGGACACTTGCCCCCTCCGCATCCTCGACTTCGTCGAGCTGGGGCTTCCCCCCCTGATACGCCCAAAAGAGACGGGGCCCTCCGGGCGGC
>JAGHEC010000006.1 GCA_021159525.1 Deltaproteobacteria bacterium
ACCCAATACTTTTTCTTAATTAATTCAATCACGCCTAACTGGAGCCAGCGAAGGGAATCGAACCCCCGACCCACTGATTACAAATCAGTTGCTCTGCCGTCTGAGCTACGCTGGCAATATACCTTTTGACGCATAAATACTCAATATATTTTTTATTGTGCCATATTTCAATGCCGATAATCAAGGGGAGATTCGATTTTAATGCCACTCTATGGCTTTATTCTCTCTTTAGCTCTCTATTTCAAGTAGTTTCTCAGATATTCTTTAAATCCCATTCCGAAACCCCGAGGTCTGATTGAATCATACACGCCCCAGGGCCATTTTCTTTTTTATTGACGGGGATGAATGCTTTCAATATCATTCTTATATATCCATTTCAACCCATTTTCTGATGGCTCCGTGGCAGGCCTATAGAATTGATGATCGTTGATTTGTGATTCTTGGTTGAAAAAAGACTAAAAAACAAGATGATGCTCAGCCCGGGGCCCAAAAAACATTTTCTTGAAACCTATCCGTGCAGATGCAGTAAGGCCCCAGGAATCAATTGGAATAAAATAGAGGCGCCCATCTGGGCTATACGCCGGCGACGGTTCAAGATAAGCCTCGGCCAAAAAGTGTCAATATGCATCAGCTCAATAATTCGGGGGATAACAGCGAACGTAGTGCCGGGGCAGGAGAATTTTTCTTCCGCTGCGGGCAACACTTCCCCCTGCAGCATTCTCGCATTCGTCGAGCTGCGGCTTCCCCCACTGATAATTCACAAAGAGACGGCCCCCCCGGCTGTCGCGTCAGAAAAACCCTTCTGCCTCTATTTTTATTGAGCTATTATGTCAATATCTATTTTCGCAGTCTCGGCAATAAATACTTGAAAAGCAGCTCCCTTTGTGCTAACGTTTTTTCCACTTTACCGGATGGCTCTGCTAACTAAATGATTATTATATTGAAATTTGGTCACTAAACGCAAAAAGGAGGTATGACGAATGGCAGCATTAGCTGGAGGATTGGCGGCCCTTATTCTGGGAATCATCGGTATTGTCATGTGGTTCGAATATTTTCTCAAGGCCCTTCAGGCGGGGGTTCCAGCCATGTTGATCCTCGGAGGAGCTTTGGCCGTTTACCTGGGATTCGAGGAGCTCAAGGACAAACGAAATACACCGGACACGTTTGATGATAACAGCACCACCCTCAAGAGCGAAGTTGAGACCCTCAAAGAGGAAATCAGACAACTAAAAGAAGAAAAAAAAGAGACCCAAACCAACGATGAATAACCCGGGGTAGACAACGCCTTCCATGCCCTGTACTCCCGGGCCAGATCACTGGCCGCATCTCCAATCATAGCGGGACACATCCGGCTGTCGGCAGCCATTGCATCAACATGGCTCAAAGGATTGACAATGCCGACAGCCGGGCGCGTCCTGTTTTTATCCCGAAATCATCTCTAATGCATTGAAAAAATAGTTAATTTCATATTTGGCTGTCTCTGGTGAATCAGAACCGTGCACCACATTCTTCTCGATATCCGTGGCAAAATCTCTCCGGATGGTCCCCTCTTCAGCCTCCTTGTAATTCGTAGCCCCCATTAGCTTTCGATATCGCTCAATCCCTTCCTCGCCCTCCAGGACCATGACAATACATGGCCCGGAACACATAAAATCGGTGACGCTATCAAAAAACGGCTTTTCTGCATGCACCTTATAGAATCCCTCTGCCTGTTTCTTGGTCATCTGAATCATCTTCATGGCCGCAATTTTCAGACCTGTTTCCTCCAACCGGCTGATAACAGCGCCAATGAGACCTCTTGCAACACCATCCGGTTTAATAATTGCCAGCGTTCTTTGCATCATAACCCAACGATCCTCCTCCTTCACAATTTGGTTGACCCGATCCGCTCATTGCTGATATAGATCGTTTTTTAATAATTTTTTAATTAAGAAATAATTCAGATCCATTAGTCAAGCAATTTTCAATAACCAAAAGATCTCACCTGCGGCGAATTGTGTCAGCTCCAACTTCACTGTCATTTGAAAGGAAATATATAGAATGCAGAAATCAAACATCCAAAAAACCGAAGGAGCCCGCGCAAGAATGGATGCAGAACATGTCTTCCATTTTGACTGCGGGCCCCATGTGCCCTGTTTCACCCAATGCTGTCAAGATGTTACCATCGTATTGACCCCTTACGATGTCTTGCGACTCAAAAATGCCCTGGAAATTCCTTCGGGTGAATTTCTTGATGCCTATACGGTGATCATCCCGAGAGAAAACCGCCTGATCCCCATGGTTGTGCTCAAGATGAATGAAGAGACTAAACAGTGTCCGTTTGTCACACAAAACGGATGCACTGTCTATGCCGACAGGCCATGGCCTTGCAGGATGTATCCACTCGATATGAATGATGACGGAACCTTTAGTCTCATCACCGATTCCTCCCGTTGCAAAGGCCTGACCGAAAACAGGAGCCACCGGATTTCGGGCTGGCTGATCGAACAGGGCGTTCCCATATATGATGAGATGAACCATCTTTTCTCTCAGGTTACGGCCCCCTTGCAAGCACAGGAGCTGGATATCGACAATCCCAAGATATACAAAATGACCTTTATGGCCTTGTACAACCTGGACACCTTCCGGAGATTTGTTTTCGAGAGTTCCTTCCTGGATCGCTTTGATCTGGCCCCTCCTCTCATTGAAAAATTAAAACGAAGCGATCTGGAATTACTTCAATTTGCTTTTGACTGGGTAAAATTTGGTCTTTTTGGTCAAAAAACGCTGCAGGTGAAAGAGAGCGCCCTGCCCAAGGCGGATTAACCCAATGAATAGCATGCAGGACCAGACCGTTTTCAAACCCCTCGGCGATGGCCCCTTCCAGTTTGCCTGTCACAGGGATATCCCCTGTTTCACACAGTGCTGCGCGAGGCTGCGCCTTGTGCTGACGCCCTATGACATCGTGCGCATGAAAAGCCGCCTGCGCCTTTCCTCTGAGGAATTTCTGGAAAAGTACACGGAAACCCTCATCGATCCCCATCACCGATTTCCCCTGGTAAAGCTGAAGATGAACAGCCGAGCTGAAGGGTCCTGCCCGTTTGTGACCGAATCCGGGTGCGCCATCTACGAAGATCGGCCCGAGGCCTGTCGGCTTTATCCCGTCGGACGGGCATCCGCCACGCCGGATGGCGCCACGGGATCTGCCCACGCCTATTTCCTGGTTGTGGAACCTCACTGCCTGGGATTCCAGGAAGATCGGACCTGGACCCTGGAGGAGTGGCTCCGGCATGAAGGGATAAGGGAATACGCTGCCATGAATGATCCCTGGCGAAGCATTATGACGTCATCCAAATCATTGGGAAACCCCTCCCATCTTTCCCAGAAGCATCAAATGTTTTTCATGGCCTCCTATAATCTGGACAAATTCAGGCAATTCATCTTTAAAAGCAAATTTTTTGATCGCTTCCGTGTTGATTCGGAGCTGAAAGATATACTAAAAATAGACGACACCCGGCTTATGCATTTTGCATTCGACTGGCTGAAGTTCAGCCTTTTTGGAGAAAAAACCATTCCGCTCAGCGGATAACACTTGGATGCGCGGGAGGGAGAGTCCGCGTTCGGGCCTGTCCGGTTTCCCTGGGCCTCGCCCATGTTCAGCATGGTCTTCCTTAATCAAGGCTCATTAACCGAACCTTTCTTGCAGTATGAAGATTGCCCGTGGGGGTCACTGCCTCCCCTCCAAGACGGGACAACAAAATGCATACGCAGCGCTCGGCGACCGCCCCCTGACTCGTAAGAGCCTTTATGGAAAGGCAGGCAAGGACTACCGTCTTATGAGAGTTTATCCTTGGGGCTGGATCAGAACGAATTCCAGCGCCCTGCCGCCGTTCCCACGAGCTGTATACGGTTTTTGTCCCGCCCCCGGGCTGTATTCGGTTTTTCCCGCCCGCGGTATGGGGGTCACTGCCTCCCCTCCAAGACGGGACAACAAAATGCATACGCAGCGCTCGGCGACCGCCCCCTGACTCGTAAGAGCCTTTATGGAAAGG
>JAGHEC010000336.1 GCA_021159525.1 Deltaproteobacteria bacterium
GCATCCCATTGGCCCGGCTCTATCCCGTGGTGGAGATTATGATCCGGGGAGGTCTTCAGGTGGAGCGGCGGGTGATGTTGGAGGCCCGGGTCATGCGGGGCGGAGTCGAGGCAATCCGTTTCCAGGTGCTTAATGACGTGGTGATCAACAAAAGCACGCTGGCCAGGATCATTGACCTTAATGTGAGTATTAACAACATCTTTCTTACCACATTCAGGGCCGACGGCCTTATTGTGTCCACAGCTACCGGATCAACTGCCTACAATCTGTCTGCAGGGGGGCCGATTCTGTATCCAACCTCCGAGAGTTTCGTCCTTACTCCCATCTGCCCCTTTACTCTGACAAATCGCCCTCTTATCGTGCCTGACAGAGCGGTGATCGACATCACGCTTGGCAAAGAGAGCGAAGAAACGGTCATCCTCACCTTCGACGGGCAGGTAGGGTTTGATCTTTTCCATGGAGATATGGTAACCATACAAAAATCCAAGGCAAAGATTAGCCTGTTCCAGTCGCCGGATCACAGCTATTTCGAGATCTTAAGGACCAAGCTCATGTGGGGCGGGGTCACGCAAAGAATGGATGATCCATAGTCCTCCATCAACAAGCGGCAATCATTTGGAATGCCTCACCCGAAAGGTCTTCCGGGTGGATCGGAGGGACATCGCGTATTTCCGGTTCACCCTTGAGTCGTACGCCGGCATGGCCATGGTCACGACCCTGGATCCCGGCCCTGCACTCGTTGCGGTTCTGATCGCGCCCGGATGCGAGGACACGGTTCTGGAGGTCGTCGAGGCCCTGCGGCAGGAAGAAGGCCTTGCCATTGACGCCGAAAAAGAAATACACAACATTAATAAATTATTATAACATTTCAAAACAAAAGGGGTATCAGCGTATCAGCTCAATAATCAGGGGGATAATTAAGCGATTACAAAAAGGGGAGTTTTGCGAAGACGGTTTTACATCCAAACCATGGGCTGCCAGATGAACGTCCATGATTCCGAGTTCCTGTCCCAGTGTCTGATCCAGGGGGGGTATGTCCCGGCAGAGCGTCCGGAGGACGCCGACGTGGTCCTGGCGAACACGTGCGTGGTGCGGGCCAAGCCCGAGCAAAAGGCCTACAGCTTTCTGGGAAGGGCGTCTGCCCTCAAGGCCCCAGACCCCTCGAAATTCATTGGTATTGTCGGGTGTCTTGCCCAGATGAAGGGTGAACTGCTCCTTAAACGTTTTCCGCTTTTGGACCTCATCATGGGTCCGCGCGAACTGTCACGGTTTCCGGAGGTCGTGAAGCAGATGGATCGTCCCCATGGGAAAACAGTGGCAACCCGGCTGGAACTCGCACCCCCCTGTCATGCCCCTGACCATACCTGTTTTCACAACAAGGCCACAGGCTATATTTCCGTGATGGAGGGCTGCAATAACTTTTGCACCTACTGCATTGTACCGTATGTGCGGGGCCGCGAGATATCCCGGGATCCGGACCAGATTATGGCTGAGGCAATTCGTCTCATCGCGCTGGGGATCAAGGAAATCACACTGTTGGGACAAAACGTGAACTCCTATGTGTGGGAGGCGCCGGGACGCCAGAGGCTCAGTTTCTCCGGTCTGTTACAGCAGGTCAGCCAACTGAAGGGACTCTTACGCCTGCGTTTTGTAACATCCCATCCGAAGGATCTTTCAGATGAGCTGATCTCCTGTTTTGCGGCGATAGAGAATCTGTGTCCCCATATCCATCTTCCGTTTCAGGCCGGGTCAAACCGCATTCTCCGGCTGATGGGACGAGGATATACGCGGGAAGATTACCTGCACCTCGTCCAAAAATTGAGGAAAGTCAGGCCCGACATTGCCATTACGAGCGATGTTATGGTAGGATTCCCTGGAGAGACCGACCAGGATTTTCAAGACACGTTAGATCTGATCCGGCAGGTCAGATTTGACTCGTTGTTTTCATTCAAGTACTCCGACCGAAAGGGAACCGCAGCGGATCAAATGGGCAATAAGATCGACGAACTGACCAAGGGGTCCCGGCTGCACGCCCTTCAAGACCTCCAAAAGAGGATCACGCTTGAGAAAAACAAGGAGCTCGAGGGGCGGAAAACCGTGGTCCTGGTGGAGGGCAAAAGCAAGAGGGGGAATCAGTCCACCGGCAGAACCGCATCTCACAAAGTCGTTAATTTCCCGGGCATTTCGTGGGAGATAGGTGCTTTAGTTAAAGTGTTAATTGAAAAAGGTTTTCTCAATTCCCTGCAGGGCAAGCCGATCGGCTCGCTTTCCCCTGTCAAGGAAAATCTGCGCAGCATCGAAATGAAATGACCATGCAAACAAAAGACATCTGCTACAGCGACGAGTCCATACTGGTAGTGGACGATGAGGAGTTTGTAAGCGAGCCCATCGTGGCCATGCTGGAGAAGCTCGGTTTTGCGGCCGAGGCAGCAGGATCGGGAGAAGAAGCCCTTAAAATCCTTTCCAGGGGCGAGACCACGTTTCTTTTGACAGACATCCGCATGCCCGGAAGCGTGAACGGGCTCGAACTCATCCGCCAGGCCAAAAATAAATACCCTGATGTCTGTGCCATCGCAATGACCGGCCATTCCAAGGAGTTCAATTATGTGGAGGTGGTAAACGCGGGGGCCGCCGACTTCGTGAACAAGCCTTTCAGCATAGAGGAGCTGGAGGCCAAGATTAAAAGGGCCATCATGGATCGCAACACCCGACAGGAACTCAACCGTCTCTCCATTACCGACTCCCTTACCGGGCTTTACAACCAGCGCCATTTTTATGTGCGCTTGAAGGAAGAGACAGTGCGGTCCAAGAGGCAGAAATACAATCTGGGCCTGATTCTCCTGGATCTGGACAAATTCAAGCAGTACAATGATTCCCACGGGCATCTGGCCGGTGATAAACTCCTTAGGCAGGTGGGAGATGCTATAAGGATGTCCATCAGACAGGACGTGGATTCAGGATATCGCTATGGCGGGGACGAATTTGCCGTGATTCTTGTTGACGCAGATGCTGGGGTGGTAAAGATGATGTCGGATCGTATCAGGGAGGCGATCCAAGAACACTGCTCTCTGACAGCCAGCGCAGGTTATGCGGTCTTTAGAGACGGTCAGAGTCCGGAAGAACTGGTGGCCGAGGCGGACAAGCATCTATATGAATATAAGCGCAAGAGGGATATAAAGAATGTCCGATAAGATATATTATGTAAACTTAATGGCAAGACAGAGGAAATAGAATCCGATGGGCTTGAAAATAACGATTGACATATCCCCTTGATATCTGATAGAGACCGTTTCACTTTCCCCTGAAAATACCGAACGGAGGTTGCATCGAATGGGCAGTGTGGTAAAAAAACGTCGGAAAAAAATTACCAAGCACAAATACCGAAAACTCCGCAAAAAGATGCGTCATAAAAACAAATAATCCCCGCTATTCCGGAAAACGAAAAAGGCAACTCGATCCGAGTTGCCTTTTTAATCCACAAACAATGAGCCGGTCGCGACGGCTACTTGTTGTAATCGTACCACCCCCCGCCTGTCTTACGACCCAGTCGGTTAGCCCGAATCATGGTCTTGAGCAGGTTGGGCGAGACCCACTTGGACTCCTTGTTGAGTTCCTTATAAAAATACTCAGCAACAAAGTAGCAGATGTCAATGCCGGTCAGGTCCATCAGTTCGAACGGCCCCATTGGATAGTTGAGGCCGTTTTTGACCGCGATGTCCACGTCCTTGGGAGAAGCGATTCCTTCCTCAACAATCCGGATGGCCTCGATCATGTGGGGGATCATGATCCTGTTGACAATAAATCCGGGAGAGTCCTTTTTGACCTCCACCGTAATCTTTCCCATCTTCCGGGCCAGTTCGGTGGTGGTGGTCACGGTCTCGTCGCTGGTCAGAAACCCGCGAATGATCTCAACCAGCTTCATCAAGGGAACCGGGTTGAAGAAGTGCATCCCGCAGACCTTGTCGGGTCGTTTGGTGACGGCCGCAATCTCGGTCAGAGACATGGACGAGGTATTGGATGCCAAGATCACTTCCGGCCGGCACAGTTCATCAAGCTCCTTGAAAACGCTCTTTTTCAGATCCAGGTCTTCAATAACCGCCTCGATCACGAAGTCCACATCCTTCATGAGCCCCAGGTCGGTAGTCCCCTGAATCCGGCCCATCACCGCGTCTTTTTCGGAGGCCTCCATTTTCCCCTTTTCCACGCTTCTGGAGAGGAACCGATCGATGCTTTTGAGCCCTCGATCGACAAATTCATCCTTTACATCCCTCATCACCACATCGCACCCGATCTGGGCCGCGACTTGGGCAATGCCGTTTCCCATGGTGCCAGCGCCAACAACGCCAATCTTTTTGATGTCCATACGCAACTGCTCCTTTACATGGTTGTCTGTTTCCTCAATCAACGGACCCCATCCGGCCGGGGCCGTCACACCCGTCATAGATCCGGGGACCTGCCCTCCATGGCATTGTCTTCCCAACCAGGAGAGATCACAAAATCTCACCAGGCGGTGAGGGTCGGACCCACGACATCCCTTACAATAAACCAGCTATTATAATTCAACCCTCTTTCCAAGATGCCCCCCTCTCTTGATCTCAAGCGGGGGCCCTGGTCCCGACAGCCCTTTAGACCGACTCGACGCCTGTGATCTCCGGGATTTTTTGTTTTAAGATCCGTTCAATTCCCATCTTGAGAGTCATCTGCGCCATAGGGCATCCACCGCATGCGCCCATCAATTTCACCTTGACCGTGCCGTCCTTCTCTACATCCACGAGTTGAACATCACCTCCGTCCGCCTGGAGGGACGGCCGAACCTTTTGAAGGGCGCGCTCAACCTTTTCTATGAGTGTCATCGTAGTCCTTTCTCTTTGTCCGGGTTTGAATCAGCCACTGTTTCCGCATCCATACACGTCCTCTCTGATGATGCTTTTAGCACAGATCCCATTGGATTGCCACCCAAAAATGACGGCCAAAAGAAACCCTGCCAAGGTTTGGCGAAAGGCCCCCCCATTAAGACCTGACAGGCGACCGAAGGACCTGCGGAGCCCGGCCCCGGCTGAGAAAAAATTTTATCACGCGTTGATCCAGAAACTCACGGAGACCCGATGATGTCTTTGGGCTCCACCCCATGCTCGCCTCCCACACATCATCCGACTCCATGCAGAGATAAAGCCCCAGATCAGGATGCCAGGCCTCCAGAAGCCCCCTTATATACCGGTAGAGTTCCACGCGAATGGGCTTAAAATAGCGCATCTTGCGGTCCAGTCCCAAGATAAACTCGCCGTTTAAAACACTCGAGCCTGGATGACGCCTCCGAATAATCGGCTTGAGGTCGGGCATGAACCGAAAAGAACCCATGCTAATCCAGATAATGCGCTGTGGATCGATTTCCCTGGCCAAAAGCTCAATGGTTCGTCCATAGTCTTCCTTCCAGCCCGGATACGGGATCAGGGGATCAAAATGAAATCCCAGGACAAACCCTGCCGCCTGACACCTCTTGGCGGCCTCAATCCGCTTCTCGATGCTCGCGGCCCCCTTTTCTTCCCTCACCGAGATCCACGGACCATTGAGGGACCACGAGAGGATGATCCGGTCCCTGCACTCCAAGGCCAAGACCCTCTCGATCCGGGTTGTCTTGGTCTTGAGTTCCAGGATCGTATTTTCCCGACGCGAAAATTCCGGCAGCAGCATGTCGCTCCACCGCGTCAGGGGATCCAGGGCAAGGCTGTCCGTAAACTCGCCGGTCCCTACCCTGAAGATTCGGTCGGGCTGACTGTCAATGACGTGCATGACCTCTGGGAGACGCTCCTCCAGGTTCGCGAAGACCCTCAGACAGGGTTGATTGAGAAAATATGCCTGAAGAATGCAATATGTGCAGTCGAGGGGACAATTGGCCGCCACATTGAGTATCTGATATCCGCAGCAGATATATTCCCTGGTTCCGGGACAGGGTTTCAGGAAATCGCCTTTGTATTTTTGCAGGTACAGAATTTTTTTGCCGTTTTGCGGATCAACAGCATGCTTGTTGCTGTCTGCGGGGGAAACAGAGGCACCGGGAAAATGGGCCAGCATGCGCCGGCCAAGGCCATAGGACGCGATACCTCTGTCTGCAATAATCCGTTTTATAGGGAAGGCATTCATACCGAGGTTTCCTCCCATGGGTTTCTCAGTTGACTCAAGCGTCCTCCCTGAATCAGACGTTCGAGTTTGAGCTGAAGATCCTCCCCATGCGTGAAAAGCACCTCCAACCGATAATCCGATCCCTCAAAAAAAGGCGGGGCGTTTATCCGCATCCCATGGGGCAGATTAAGACCAGAGACCATTCTCCTGAATCTTTCTTCAGCCTTCACAATGCAGGGATTTCGTCTCTTTCTCAGACGATTGAGGGTCTCCCGGGCCTTTTGAGGCCTGTTTGACGCCTGACGCTGGTCTTTCCTGTCAAAGCCTAATTCAGCAACAATCTGAGAAATTTCTTTGGCATCAATATGAGCTAAATCAACCACATAATCAATAAATAATAGCTGTTGATTAAAGTTTAAGTTTAACATTGAAATCCCCTTCATGAGGCTGGTTCTGGATGTTTCATCCATCTGGGCCAGGATCCTGACAGTACGCGAGGAAAGTCTTCCCTCTGCAATGAAGGCCTTTGTCTCCCCGTCCAAATTCCGTTCCATTTCCAAGAAAAACATGAGGCACTTTTCATCCGGGGGGAGTCCTAAAAGGGGCATATAGTGCGTCACCAATTCCCGTTGCGCAGCCCAAACGGAAAGCCTGCGCAGCGCCATTCCCTTTTCCATGTCATTGAGCCCCCTTGCAGCAAGGTTGTCGTAGAGATTCAGGAGCAGGCATTGAATGGGTGACATGTCCTCCGCACGGAGAATTCGACATGGGATACTCTCCATATTCAATGCCTTTAAGGCCTTGATGCGGCGATATCCAGCAACAACAGCCAATTCCCCCTGTGCTGTCCTCAGAACAGGGGGATTGACAAGGCCGACTGCCTTTATGGAGGCCATCAAGGGAGTAAGGTCAAATCCGAAGCTCATGCAGAACGGCCCGGCTGAATCGTCAATGCGGTCCAGTATCACCTCCTGAAGCGGCATCCCGGAAATATTTATAGAACCCATCGTATTCTCCTGTTTTTCATTGGTAACCGTTCACGGGGTCTTGAGATCTCCCTGATACACTGATATGCGAAAATCGCATCAGCTCAATAATTGGGGGGATGACAGCGACCGTACCACCGGGGCAGGAAGATTTTTCTTGTGCTCCGGGCCTCCGGGCTGGTCTCTTCAGTGACTTATCTGCGGGGGACACCCGCCTGCCAAGGCCAATTGAGCGTTCTTGCCA
>JAGHEC010000396.1 GCA_021159525.1 Deltaproteobacteria bacterium
ATGGCGGGCAGGCTTGCCCCTTTGGCATTCTCGCATTCGTCGAGCTGCGGCTTCCCCCACTGATAAGTCACAAAGAGACGGCGCCCTCCCGGCAGTCGCGTCAGAAAAACCCTTCTGCCCCCATTTAATGAGCTGTTACACTCGGGCATAGAAAATGCAAATCAGTCTTCCCAAAACCCGGAGAGCATTATGAACAAAGGCGTCCGTCCATCTACCCGAAGGGATCTATAACGATATGGCGATATCGAATCAGGCAGAACATACGGTCACTATTCCTTTTTTGGCTCGAAACAGCGAGATCGTTGCATCTATCGGCGTCGTTGGTATTGTCATCTTGATGGTGATGCCCTTGCCGCCTGTGATGCTCGATCTCCTCCTGTCCTTCAACATCACCTTTTCTCTCACCGTGCTTCTGGTGGGAACGTATCTGCTGCGGCCCCTGGACTTCTCGTCCTTTCCATCGGTCCTCCTGATTGCCACGTTGTTCAGGCTTTCCCTTAATATTGCCTCAACGCGAATCATACTGCTCAACGGCAGCGAGGGGCCGGGAGCGGCCGGGAATGTGATAAAGGCATTCGGGAATTTTGTGGTGGGCGGCAATTATGTGGTGGGCGCTATCGTTTTCATAGTCCTTGTACTCATCAATTTGATGGTGATCACAAAGGGATCCGGGAGAATCGGCGAGGTAGCGGCCCGCTTTACCCTGGATGCCATGCCGGGGAAGCAGATGAGCATTGATGCTGATCTGAATGCGGGCCTTATTGACGAGACAGAGGCAAAGCTCCGGCGTCGCGAGATTGCCAGGGAAGCGGATTTCTACGGCGCCATGGATGGGGCGAGCAAATTTGTAAAAGGCGACGCGATTGCAGGGATCATTATTACCCTCATTAACATCGTGGGAGGCCTCACCATCGGCGTGTTGCAAAACGGCATGCGTTTGGGCGATGCAGCCCAGACCTATACCCTTCTGACTGTGGGAGACGGGTTGGTTACCCAGATTCCCGCCCTGATGATATCGACCGCGGCAGGTATTGTTGTCAGCAGGGCCGGATCCCAGTCTGCGCTGGGAAATGAGGTCGTATCCCAGATCCTGACCGAACCCCGTGCCCTGTTCGTGGCCTCTATGGTTCTCTTTGGCTTTGCGATGGTTCCAGGGCTCCCGACGCTCCCCTTCCTGGTTTTGTCCGGGATTGCAGGCGGGGTCGGCTACGCGGTGGCAAGGGTGAAAAAGGCGGGGATCGCAAAGACCAGGGAGATCGAACAGACTGAGGCGGCCGAAAAGGCGCCTTCTTTCGTGGAAACGGTTCCTGCGGTGGATGTGCTGGCCATGGAAGTGGGGTATGGATTGATTCCCCTGGTGGACGTGAATCAGGGCGGGCAATTTATGGAGCGCGTCAGATCCATCAGGGAACAGATGGCCCGGGAAATGGGGATACTGGTGCCGCCCATCCATATCCAGGACAACATGAAGTTGAAGCCCAATGAATACGTGATCTTGCTGCGGGGAAACGAGGTGGCCAGGGGAGAGTTGATGAAAAACCGTTATCTGGCCATGAATCCCGGCGCAACCGCTGAAGAGGTCGACGGTATTCCGACAAAAGAGCCTACCTATGGTTTGCCAGCCTTATGGATCCAGGAGAAGGACAGGGAAGACGCCCTGGCCAAGGGCTATACAGTGGTGGACCTGCCTACTGTTCTGATCACCCATGTGGCGGATGTCATCCGGCGGCATGCCCATGAATGCCTGGGGAGACAGGAGGTCCAGAAGCTTCTGGACGGCCTGAAGGCCACCAACCCCAAGGTGATCGAGGAGCTGATACCCAATATGATCCCGTTGGGGACCGTGGTGCGGGTCCTCCAGAATCTACTGAGAGAGCATGTATCCATTCGAGATCTGGTGACGATCCTGGAGACCCTGGCGGATTGGGCCCCCATGGTAAAAGATCCGGATGCCCTGACCGAATATGTACGGCAGGCCCTGCGGAGGAGCATTACAGGACTTTATCGGTCTCCTGAAGGGGATATTGCCGTGGTTACCCTTGATCAGCAGATTGAAAGGAGCATTGCGGAAACGGTTCAGCAGGGAGAACGAGGCGCGTTTTTGCCCCTGGAACCGAATCTGGCGCAAAAGATCATAGAAGGGTTCACCCGGCAGATGGAGAAGTTTTCAGAGATCAACAGGCAGCCGGTCGTCTTATGTTCCCCTCAGATCCGGCCCCATTTAAAGAGGTTTGTGGAACGGTTTCTGCCTGATCTGGCGGTCCTGTCATATAACGAACTGGAGAGCAGCACCAGGATTCAAGCCATTGGAACCGTGAAGGTGTGATATGCAGATTAAACGATTTGAAGCGCGGGATATGGGGGAGGCCCTGAGGATGATCAAAGATGAGTTCGGGCCTCAGGCGGTAATCCTTTCGGCAAGGGACATGACCCGTGGAAAGGGGATGTTGGGGTTGCTGAGAAATCCTGGCGTGGAGGTGACGGCCGCCATTGACGCCTGCCCGGGGGCCGGATGCTCCAAAAAGGAGGGCCCCCCTGCCGAAAACTGGATCTTTCAGGAGGATCCCGTGTCAGACAGGGCCCGCACGGCAGACTTCCCGGCCGGTCGACCGGCTCGGCCCTTGAATTTAAGGCAGAGAGCGCCCATGAGAAGGGCTGTGCAAAGGGGTGTTGCCAGGACGCATGTGGCCAGGAACGACCGTCTCATCCGATTCCTGAATCTCTACGAAGAACTGGTGGGCCAGGGTGTGGAGGAAGCCGTTGCATCCGCTCTGATGGAAGGCCTGAGAAGAAGATCCGCATCCGCGGGGCGTGTTGGAGAGGAGGCGGTCAAATCCCGATTAAAAGAGACCCTCGAGGAAATGGGCGTGGCCGATGCAGTGGGATCCGGAAGTCCCGGGGGCCGCCGGGTCTTGGCCCTGGTGGGCCCGGCGGGGGTGGGGAAGACCACGACTCTCATAAAAATAGCCATAACAGAAATATTTCAGAAAGGGAAGAAGGTCGGTCTGATCGCCCTCAATGATCAGCGAATCGGGGCGGGCGCCGAGATAGAGGCCTACGCCCACATTTTGAATGTCCCTGCGGGCTCAGCGTCACGGCCGGAAGAACTGGAGGAGATCCTGGAAAGGCTTGTGGACAAGGATTTGATCCTGATCGATACCCCTGGCATGAGTCTCGGGAACCGTCAGGGGATGGATGACCTCAGGAGGCTTTTGAATTGTGTGGATCCGCTGGAGATCCATCTTGTTACTGCGGCAGGGACCCGGGGGAAGGATTTTCAAGAGATCTGGAAGCGTTTCGGGAGCATTCCCGTTGCCCGTCTCCTGTTTACAAAAATCGACGAGACAGTGGAATATGGCTCTGTGTTGAACGCCCTGGTGCACACAAGGCTGCCCGTCTCCTATTTCACGACCGGTCAGGAGATCCCCGAGGATATAGAGGAGGGATCCTTAGAACGTCTGATCGACATGTTGTGGGCCACACGGACAGGCCGATCAGAGGTAGGAAAGGAATGCCGGGTGGAGGTGGCTCGGGATTGGGATGAAACCTTGGGGCAGGGTTATCAAACGCGGGGATACGTGGCCAACAAAAGTTCGGAGCTTTTCCATCGGCCGTCCTGTAAATGGGCGAAAAAAATAGATAAAAAAAATATGGTGGTCTTCAGAACGTCTGCGGAGGCACTGGCGAACCACTTCCGTCCCTGTAGGGCCTGTCGTCCCGCTCATGGTGAAGCAGAGAATGGCGCATCATTTGCATCTGAACGGATGCAGGAAGCAAGGGAGATGGCTGCATACTGAATGGTGACAGCTACGTGAACGGAGAACACATGATGAAACGTGAAGGTTCTCAGTCCAAGGTGATCAGACTGACGGATAAGCTGGCCCAGCGGGCTGTTTTGAATACAGAGGCTGAAGCGGGCCCAAGACCGAACACGCGCGTCATCGCCATAACGAGCGGAAAAGGGGGCGTGGGGAAGACAAACATCGTCGCCAACCTTGCGTTCGCCATGACGCAGTTAAACAAAAAGGTATTGGTATTTGACGGGGATCTGGGCCTGGGCAACATAGATGTGTTGCTGGGACTGACGCCCAAGCACAATATCTCCCATGTTGCGATGGGCATGATGAAGATGACGGATATCGTTGTTTCCGGGCCCGGCAACATGATGATCCTGCCTGCATCTTCAGGCATTGAATCCCTCACACACCTGTCGGAAGCGCAGAGAGATCGGATTTATGCGTCTCTCAGGCAAATGCTTGCATCCGTGGATATTTTTTTGATCGATACAGGGGCCGGGATTTCATCCAATGTGATGAATTTCACCAGCAGCGCCCAGGAGATCATTGTGGTGGTCTCTCCGGAACCCACCTCTATTACAGATGCTTATGCCTTGATGAAGGTCATGCGTCTCCATTATTCCCACAGACATTTTAATTTGATCGTTAATTTTGCCAAGATGGCAAAGGAGGCATACGAGCTTTACAGACAGCTCAAAGTGGTGACAGACCGGTTTCTCGACATTTCCCTCGAGTACCTCGGTTATGTCGTGGCGGACGAAGAGATTCCGAGAGGCGTCAAACTCCAACGGGTGGTCAGCGAAGTGTTCCCGAATTCACAGGCAAGCAAGTGTTTTGCCACCCTGGCAAAAAAGATCGTGGAATCGCCGAGGTCGGGACCGCCTGCCGGCCGCCTCATTTTCTTCCGCGAAAATGCGGGCGGATAGTGTCATTCGTAAAACAGGGGCCAACAGGGTCCCGGACCGTTGACAGCGATATTAAACAAGGGATAACGGTTATGGGTTTGGCAAAATGGAAGTATGAGACATACGAGCAGGACGACGTGACGCTCCGCAATCAATCCATCCTTCAATATCTCCCGTTTGTCAAGAGCGTGGTACACCGGATTGCCGTGCACCTTCCGCCTACGGTTGATGTGGATGACCTGATCAACGCCGGCGTTATCGGCTTAATGAACGCTATGGAGAACTATGACCATCGAAGAGACAATAAATTTTCCACGTATGCCGTATTCAGGATCAGGGGCGCGGTTCTCACAGAGCTGCGGTCGAGGGATTTTTTGTCCAGATCGAGTCGAAGCAAGATCCGTGAGTTGACCACGGCCTGCGTTTCGGTTGAGCGGAGACTGGGCCGGGAGGGGACCGATGAGGAAATAGCGCAGGAAATGAATGTGGACCTGGATGAATTTTATAAGATCCGCGCCATGTCCAACATGTCTTTTGTCAGCTTTGAGGAGATTGGGCTGTCCCCCCATGAAGACAACACTTCCCTGATAACCTCTCTCGTTGAGGGGCATGGAGAGGATCCACTGAATCTCATGGGGCTCAAGGAGTTAAAAGATCGTATCGCCAAGGCTATCGAGGAACTGCCTGAAAAGGAAAAGATGGTGATCTCCCTTTATTACTGGGATGAACTCACCATGAAAGAGATTGGCGCAACCCTGGAAATCAGCGAATCGCGGGTTTCGCAGATCCATTCTCAGGCCCTTGTCCATCTGCGGAAAAAGCTGGGGAATATGGATCTTGCTCAAGCTCGCCCGGTCTGACGATTCAGCATGGGGGGTGAAAACAGTGACGGAGAGGATTGTATTGAACAAGCTGGGCTCGGTGTTTGCGTCTGCGCAAAGGATACAGCCATTGCGCGGTGAGGGGGGGGAGCAAGAAAAGAGGCGGTTTGAGCGCCAACTCGCCGGGGAGGGTAAGAACAAGGCGGAAAATGCCGTGGATCCTGAAACGGCTGTGGAAAAAAATAACCAAGAAGATGCCGGGACGGGGAAAGAAACATCGGAGCATGACCCAAAAGCGTGGGGAAAGAAAGACGGCCCTGATCCGGGGGGCCGCGTGGGCTCGTTTGTGGATATCAGGGTTTAAATGAAGAGAGTGTTCAGAGGAGGATATGGATATGGGGCCAATGGAACTTATAGGGGATGCAATTGCCCTCTGCATGTGTCTTGCAACCGTCCTTGTCCTGGCAAGGGAAAGGGCCAGGGAGAGGCGTTGTGTGGCTGTAGAAGATCTTCACGGCGTGAAGCGTGATTTCAGGCGGGAATTGAGGGAGTTGACCGGATGGACCCGGGCCTCTGTCAAGGTCGTCGAAAAACCGGAGACAGGGATCACCGCCGGCATAAAGCCTGACCCGGAAAGCGGTCCCATGCCTCTTGGAGCAAGCGTTAAATCGTGTTCAGGGCCACAGCCGGCCGCCGTGTGTGAACAGGGCCGGTCTGATCAATCCATCTCCAATCGCTACGAGGAGGTCAGAAGAATGGCCGACATGGGATACGGGGCAGAGGTCATTTATGAGAAGGTGGCGCTTCCCAGGGGTGAGATTGACCTGATCCTGAAGTTGAAACAGCTCAGGCCTGTCGCCAAGGAGAATGTTGGGGCCGGAATCACGGTCAGCGACTTGCCGAGGGAAAAGGACCTCGCGGGTGTTGTAGGGGAAAGGGAAAATATTGCCTGCTGAACAAAAGGAAAAAGGCCTGATGTACGGACATATCCTGCCCCCCGGGTGGGGAACCATCGGGCAAAACAGGATTTTTAGCCCTGGTATGCACATTGCGTAAGACAAGTCAGGGAAGGGACCAGGGGAGTTTTTTGGAGGTGAATCCATGAGCCAGGCCTTGTTTTCGGCCGCATCGGGTGCGACATACCATGAAAAGCGGCTGGCTGTGTTGGCCAACAATCTGGCCAATATCAGCACCGTGGGATACAAACAGGATAAACTGATCTTCAAAGTTCCGAAGGCGGAGGCACAGAAGGTCTCTGCGGGCGCAAAGCGTTATTTCCTCTATTCGCCTCCGCCAATGCCTTCCGCGACCGCCGTGGATTTTTCCCAGGGTGGTTTGAAGGCAACCGGGAAACCGCTGGACGTGGCCATCAGCGGGGACGGGTTTTTCTGCATCCAAACACCCCGGGGGAGGAGGTACACGCGGAACGGGAGTTTTGTCCTCAATCAGGACGGGGTTTTGACCACCAGGGAAGGCTGGCCCGTTCAAGGGGGTTCGGGGTCGATCACCCTCTCCGGGCAGGATGTGAGGATCGACGAAAGGGGAAATGTGTATGTTGATGGAGATCAGGTGGGCGCCTTAAAGGTGGTAAAGATCCAGGACCTTCACCGTCTCCGGAAGGTGGGCGACGGCATGTTTGCCCCCTTGGATGACGAGGCCGTCGAGATGGAGACCAAAGATGTCCTGATCAAGCAGGGATTCCTTGAATCATCCAATGTAAACGGCTTACGGGCCATGACCGAGATGATCGATGTCATGCGGGGATATGAATCCTACCAGAAGGTGATTCATTTTCTGGACGATGTCGCCCGCAGGTCCATTACGGATGTGGGCAGACTGTAGGATGAAAAACGGCCGGGGTCTGTAAGACGACAGGAGGCAGCCATGCTGAGAACATTATGGATTGCATCTACAGGGATGCATGCTCAGAATATGAACATTGACGTTATTGCGAACAATCTGGCCAATGTCAACACTGCCGGCTTCAAGAAGAGCCGGATCGATTTCCAGGATTTGTTGTATCAGACCCTGCGGCCTGCGGGGGTTGCCTCGGCTCAGGGAAGCGAGGTCCCGACGGGGATCCAGTTGGGGCACGGGACCCGCTCGGTGGCGACCCAGAAGATCTTCAGCAAGGGCGATTTTGAGGTAACCAACAATGAGCTGGATATGGCGATAGAAGGGGATGGATTCTTTCAGATCCTGCAGCCCAGCGGAGAGATCGCGTACACCCGGTGCGGTACATTCAAGCTCGACAGCGAGGGGCGGATTGTTACCTCTGACGGGTATCCCCTGGAGCCTGAAATGGCCATTCCCGATGATGCTGCCTCCATTTCCATCGGGGCGGATGGAACGGTTTCGGTCCTCCAGGCCGGAGAGACCGAGCCGAGCGAAATCGGGAATATCGAGTTAGCCAAATTCCTGAATCCAGGGGGGCTCAACAGCATCGGCAAAAATCTGTATCTTCCCACAAAGGCCTCGGGAGACGTGATTACAGGGACCCCGGGCGAAGACGGCTTCGGCAGCATCGCCCAGGGATATGTGGAGATGTCCAATGTCAATGTGGTGGAAGAAATGGTTCAGATGATTGCGGCCCAAAGGGCCTATGAAATCAACAGCAAGGTTATCAAGACCGCTGACGACATCCTCCAGATGGCCAACAATATCAAACGGTAAGCGCGCGATGACAAGCGGTTTAAACAGGCATCAAACAATCCTCTTTCTGTGCCTTGGCCTTGTCCTGATGGGACGTGTGCCCTGTGCGGCCGCGGAGCCGGAGGCAACTGTGGCCGTGTTCCGGCAGGCCGAAGTAAATGCAGGGGAAATCCGTCTCGATGATGTAGCCCAGATAACGGGTGAAGACCCCCGGCTGGTTCGTAAGCTTCAGAAGATGGGAATCGGAAGGTCCCCCCTTCCGGGAAAATCCCGCGGCATTGAAGAGGCCCATATCGTGGTCCGCTTGAAACAGGCGGAGATTGATCCCTCACGCGTCGCCATCAAAGTACCCGAAGGGGCTGAAGTGGTACGAGGCTTTGAGCAGGTCTCCAAGGACGAAGTAAAAAGGGTGGTGAGGGATTTCATTCGCCAGGCCGCGGCCCTGCAGCAGGGAAAAACAAGGGTCAAGGGGATCCAGTTTGACAGGGATATCATTGTCTCCAAGGGTGCTCTTGCCTTCAGGGTCGACCCCCCCCAGAACAGAATGCTGTGTGGCAGGGTGCCGCTTGCTGTGAGCATAAGCGTCGATGGAAAGGTGGAGAAGAAGGTATGGGCGGTGGCCGATATCGAGGTCCTGAGAAAGGTGATTGTTGCAGGCAGACCATTGGGGAAACATCATCGGATCACGGAGGACGACATCCAGGTGCGGGAGATGGATATGGCGGGTCTGCCGGCCAAGGCCCTGACAGATGAAAGGGATGTGGTGGGCAAAAGGACCAGAAAGGCCATTGCTGTCAACACGGTGTTAAGGGCCGACATGGTGGAATTGCCTCCCCTGGTGAAACGTGGCGATGTGGTAACGGTGGTTGCAGAAGGGGCAGGCCTGAGGATTACGGTCCTGGGCGTGGTCAAGGAGCGAAGGGGGCGAAAAGGGGAAATGATCCTGGTGGAGAATCTGGATTCAAACAAGGCCATCTACGCCCGGGTGATAGACTCCAAGACCGTGAAGGTGGATTTTTAAACGCGGAGGCCGGCATATGATTGTGACATGGCAGCATTTAAGAGGCTGGCTGTTGGGTTCTGCATTTGTTTCCGTTGGCCTGTGCCTTGTGGGATGTGGGGTCAGCAAGCCTGAGATCAAGAGGAAGACGGCCGTCTCGGTGCCCGTGATGTCAGTGGGCGTTGCCCCTGAAATCAATTACGATCAGAGGGTCATGCCCACAAAATATGAAGGATCGCTTTGGCAGGAGAACGGACCTCTCGGTTCTCTGTTTAAGGATTATAAGGCCAGCAATGTGGGTGACGTGGTGACCGTTTATCTGGACCCTTACAGCAAACTCAAAGGCGAGTCCGGGGCCAATACCGATGTGGGGAGAAGTGGGAGTGTTGGGGGCAGCATGACGGCCGGATGGCAGGGCACCAATTGGAAGGGCGGCGACTATAAGGCTTCCGCGGACATGGCCCTCAGCAACAGTTCCACGGGCGGTGGAAAAACAACCCGCAGCGGTGTTCTGACCGGGACGATCACGGCCAGGGTGGTGAAGGTTCTCCCGGACGGAAACCTGGTGATTGTAGGGGGAAGGGAGATCACGGTAAACGAGGAGACCCAGGAACTCATCATATCCGGGATCATTCAGCCGAGAGATATTCGCTACGAGCCTAAGAAGCGGCGCTACGAGGTGGATTCGTCTTGTATTTCAGACGCCAAATTTGTATACAGAGGAAGGGGCATCATAAACCAGCGACAGCGGCCCGGATGGTTTTCGAACCTTTTTAATGTATTGTCGCCGTTTTAGCAGAAGGCGGCGCCATGGGATGTATGGAGGAAAAATGGGAAAGGCCGATCGGATCAGATTCAGACGGGGCGGCAGGGCGGTTGCGGTATGCCTGGTCCTTTTGCTTTTTGCAGGGGCGGCCGATGCCGCCCGCATCAAGGAACTGACCGAGCTCAAGGGCGTGCGCGCCAATCAACTGGTGGGATATGGTTTGGTGGTGGGACTGAACGGCACGGGGGACGGAAAGGATTCCCAATTTACCTTCCAGTCTCTGGCCAGCCTGTTGGAGAGGATGGGGGTGACCGTCGATCCCAAAAATGTGGAAAAGATTCAAAATGTGGCTGCGGTAATGGTTAGCGCGGACCTGCCTGCCTTTGCCAAAGCGGGTTCCAGGATTGACGTGACGGTCAGTTCCATCGGGGATGCGGAAAGTCTCACCGGCGGGACCCTGCTTGTAACCCCTCTCAAGGGGGCTGATGGAAAGGTATATGCGGTTGCCCAGGGACCGGTCAGCACGGGCGGCTTTTCGGTCTCGGGAAAGTCAGCCAAGATCACCAAAAATTTCCCTACCGTGGGTCGCATTGTCGCCGGCGGGATTATTGAAAATGAGATCCCTTATGGTTTTGCGGGGAAAGATTCTTTGGTTTTTTCTTTGGAGAATCCGGATTTTACCAATGCTGCACGGATTGCTGAGCGCATCAACCAGGCCATGGACGGCCGGGTGGCAAAGGCCCTGGATGCGGGGACCGTGGAGGTGGAAATCCCTCAGGCGTATGAAGGAAACACGGTTGAGCTGGTGGCCATGATAGAGCAGTTGAATATCGATCCGGACAGGTCGTGCAAGGTCGTCATCAATGAGCGGACCGGTACAGTTGTTATCGGTGAAGACGTCAGGATCTCCACAGTCGCCATTGCCCACGGAAATCTGAGCATTGAGATCAGGGAAAGTCAGGACGTTTCTCAGCCCATGCCCTTTGCGCCCGGCCAGGGGGGCGCGGAAGGCCCTGCCACCTCAGAAGATGGACGGACCATCATCGCCCCTGGAGGGAATACGGTGGTCACCAGCCAGACAGCGGCCTCGGTAACTGAGGGCAAGAGCAGGCTCTTCCTTATGAATCGGAGCGTGACCATCGGGGACGTGGTGAGGGGGCTCAATGCCCTTGGGGTTTCGCCGCGGGATCTGATGACCATCTTCCAGGCCCTGAGGGCTGCGGGTGCCCTGGAGGCGGAATTGGAGGTCATGTAATGGGGGATATGTTGTCCGGGGTTGCCCTCGGTTTGGAGCAGGCGGTTCGTTCTTTCACAAGAAGCAAGGAGACGGCAGAAGCGCCGAAGACGGAAGGAGGATCCGTAAAAGCCGGGGAGGCCGCTCAGCTCAAAAAGGCCTGTGTTGAGCTGGAGTCGCTCTTCATCTATCACCTGCTCAAGGAGATGCGCGCGAGCATGCCCCGGGGCGGCTTTTTGACCGGAGGGAAAGGCGAGGAGATCTACACCTCCATGTTTGACGCCCGGGTCGCCCGCGTGCTGGCCTCTGAACAGGGAATCGGCCTTTCGGCCCTTCTTGAGGAGCATCTGGGCCGGTCATCCGGCTCAGAATCAGACCCTGACGGAAAAGAGGCAGAAAATACTAAAGTTGCGAGCGTTCGAGGCCGATTATGCCTATAAGACGTGCCGTGCGGCAATCTATAATAATCGCCGGCATGAAACGATGGAAATTTGAAGCCTCGATTTCCCGGAAGGGAGGTATGGTTAGATGAAAATAACTGATGGTCATCGTCTTGCGTATTTAGATGCCTATGTCAAGAATCTCAGGGACAGGGAGCGGACCTCTACTGCTTCAGAACCAGATTCGGCCGGGGGTGCTTCCACAGACCAGGTGATCTTATCCGAGGAGGCCAAAAAGATCCGGGAGGCGAAACAAGTTATCGATTCCCTTCCCGATATTCGCGAGGAAAAGGTGGCTGAACTGCGGGCGCGGATCCAGGCCGGCGAATATCACATTGATGGAGAGAAGATTGCCTCCAAGATCATCGAGGAGTCCTTGCTCAATGAGCTTGTCTGATGAACAGATGGGAATGACGTATCACCTCAATAATTAGGTGGATAACTGCGAACCTGGTGCCGGGGCAGAAGAATTTTTCTTCCGCTCCGGGCCTCCGGGCTGGTCTCTTGAGTGACTTATCTGCGGGGGACACCCGCCTGCCAAGGCCAATTGAGCGTTCTTGCCA
>JAGHEC010000026.1 GCA_021159525.1 Deltaproteobacteria bacterium
CAATGGCGGGCAGGCTTGCCCCTTTGGCATTCTCGACTTCGTCGAGCTGCGGCTTCCCCCACTGATAAGTCACAAAGAGACGGCGCCCTCCCGGCAGTCGCGTCAGAAAAACCCTCCTGCCCCTGTTCATTGAGCTGTTACGCGTGGATCTATTCAATTGAATCAAGCTTGCGCATGGCATCCATATTCCACGGTTCCAACTCCAAAACCCGTTCATAAAACACTCTGGCATCCTTGCTTTTGTGCAATGAGACGCAGATGTCTCCGAGTGTGACGAGGGTTTCAATGTCGGTAGGGTTATCCTCCAGGACCCTCAGATATATCTTAAGGGCCTCCTCAAGCTCCCCCATCTCAAGACAATAAAAATCGGCCAGATTCTTTTGAAATGTGGCATTCTCAGGGGCCAATCGCCCGGCCTCCTCATATTGCCTGCGCGCCTTTTGCTTTTCCCCCGATTTGAAATAGAGAACTCCCAGATCATTGTGGGCCAGCGCATAATCGGGATATCTTTCAATTAGTCCCTCCAATTTCTGAATTGCCTCCCTCTCCCTGCCTTTTTCCACAAGTTCCTGAGCCTCTACATATAAGTCTTCTGCTGTTTTTCCAGCCCCTGGCGTATCCGCTGCCGTCAGCCTCCCGTTTTCTGTCCTCTGCCCCCCGACGTCTGATCCCTGTATCCCCTCCAGCTTGGCCTGAGCATCCAGATTCCAGGGTTCCAACTCCAAGATGCGGTTGTAGAAAACTCTGGCATCATCATTTTTCCCCAGGGACGCACAAATGTCGCCTATCGCAAGGAGCGTCTCTATATCTGCGGGATCGGCCTCCAATACCTTAAGGTAGATCTTCAGCGCACCCTCGGGATCTCCTGACTCGACGCAATAAAAATCAGCCAGATTTTTTTGAAACGTAAGATGCTCAGGCTCAAGTTGAGCCGCCTGTTCATAATGCTCCAGGGCCTTTTCCTTTTCCCCTTGCTGATAATAGAGCACGCCCAAATCGTTGTGCGCCAGCGCGTAATCAGGATACATGGTCAGCAGCATCCGAAGCGTGCCAATGGCTTCCTTTTTCTTTCCATCATCTATTAACCGCCGGACTTCCTCGTATGCATCTTCAGAAATTTTCGTTTCCCCGGTGAAATGCCGTTTTTGCTTTGTGTGAGCATCTTTCATCATATTTCCCCCTACCTGATCTTCTTGATTTTGCCATGATATCTCGTTTTCTTTATCCATAAACGATTTTTTTGCTTTTAAAATCTTTTCCCCTCCACTATTTCCAGGAAACATGATGCCCTGATTCTTTGTCTTAATTCCTTCACAACTTTGCTCTTTAAAACGTAAAAGATTATCTCCTTCGTTCTTAGCACATAATTCCTTGCGCACTTTCCCCTGAAGGCCTATCCCTTCTTCAGACTCATCCCTTTGCATGATATTAAATACGCAGGAGCGCATTTTAATGAAGGATGGGGTCCTGACAACCCTGGGTATTCTTTTCAATGGGATCGGTTTGATATTTTGACGCCTCTTCGGATGCTCGCAAATGCATTTCTCATAAAGTCTCAGATAATTACGATACATGGAATCCTGATCGAATTTACGGACAGCCCAGTCGCGTGCACCGGCAGCAAACTGTTCCCGAAGTTGAGGATTGTATAACAGTGCTTCGGTTGCACGCACAAGACTTGCGACATCTCCGGTTTTTACCAAAAAGCCATTTTTGCCGTTTAGAACCAATTCAGGGACTCCACCGGTAGCAAAACTCACCACAGGCAATCCGCAGGACAAGGCCTCTAACAGAACCAGAGGACAGTTGTCCGCCACCGGCGTATATAGGAATAGATCCAAGGCTGAATAGGCCTGTGCCAAATCAGCTTCATCATCAATATGAGGTATGCAGATAATTCTTGAATTCCTTGCAGGCTTTGGCGCACCGATATTTACAAAAAGCACGTCTTTGCGTTTTTGCCACAGCGACTCAAGTGCAGCCTGCATGAACCGCGCCCCCTTCCAGGGGTTGTGAAACGCCCCTGTATGGGCAACAGCCCCAACTGCAAAGCATTCATCTGGAATCCCCAGCCTTCGCCTTGCTTCACTTTTTTCATATGCTCGGAAAGTCCTTGTATCGATCCCATTATATACTAATTCAACCGGATGATTCTTCAGGACGCTCTTTTCCACCTTATTCTTTAGCCATTCTGACGGCGCCACGATCTGCAGGCAGGAGTGATCGTAGATCTGTTTTTTGTCTCGCAGCAGTTGTGCCGAGGTATCAATCGATAAAGCAACTTCAGTTCCCAAATAGGGGCAACCGAAACAACCGGTCTTCCACTTGTCGCAGTCAAAAGAATGGGCGCAATGACCTGTGATGGCCTGCATATCGTGCAACGTCCATATCACCGGCTTTTCCCTGGAAATAGCAGGGAGCGAGAAAGGGTTAAAATACCAGCCGTGCAAGTTGTGCAAATGCAAAATATCCGCGCAGTTAATTGCTGGGTGATTGACTAACTGATGGCTCCCCTGGTATTCATAAAAGAGTTGTCCCTCCCTTCTGCATAGGGCCTGGACCTCATTGTCAAACTGAAGTGCAAATGACATCGAATGGTTGGAACGGGTCGTTTTATAGCCGACCATCATGCCAGACCGGTGGCCTTTGCTTCGTTGCAACTTTGAAAGCCGCCACGCTACTTTTGCGGCTCCTCCGGCCTTGTCGTGCGTATTAATGTGCACGATTGAAAGTGTTCGTTTCTCACGGCATGACAATGGACGATCACGTCGTTCCGTTTCGAACGAATGAGCAATGACAAATTTTAGCCTTTGCGACCTTGCTGAAATCGTTTCTTTTTCAAGCGCGCTCTTATCCGTACAGTTTAGCCAGCGAAAGAACATATCACGCGGCCAGTCGCGAACCAGCCTCCTGGGAAGCATATACAATTCATTCGAATTGGCGTCTCCTTGGATATTGGCAATCGCGGCCTCATATCCAGCCTCCTTAGCGATGCGTACAGTTTCTGGCGCAACATCCCCCCTGGCGCCGAAGGGATAAGAAATGTACCTGACAGGCTTATTGATGACAGCCTCGATTTCTCGTTTCGATTCAACAATCTCTCGTTTCTGTTCCTCGAATGTCAACATGCTCAGCTTAGGGTGACTCATTGTATGAGACCCAATTTCAATAAATGGAGATTTTGCCAGTTCCTTCAATTGTGGCGAGCTCAAAATCCTATGGGTTGGCCTTGCTGCAGCGTTGACATTCGCCCATGAAAATAGATCCTTCAGAAACGAATCAATAACAGCAGGTTTTTTATTGCGCAGGATCAAGCTCACATCCTTGTAAGCCTCCAGCCTTCCATCTGGCGAAGTCAAGTCCCATTTGCCTTGTTTCGCATCCTCTGCGATATGCAGGCTGTCAGGCAGATTTGGCAAACCGAAGAAAACTCGCTCAAGCGCGTCCCACCAAAATTCACGGTCTGAGTCAATCATGCCTGATGTTACAAATACCGTTGCATGAACCCGGTACTTCTCTAAGAGAGGCAGTGCGTTTGTAAGATTGTCCAAGTACCCGTCATCGAAAGTGATCGCTATGGAATCTGTTGGAAACGTGCCTTTCCGAAATTGGCCTATAAGCTCATACAGAGGCAAGACATTTCGCTTTTCTGAAAGAATTGCCAGATGAGATTCAAAATTATCCGGGGATACGGCAAGGAGCTGACTATTGATTTCGTCGAGCCCTATCCGGTGGTAAAGAAGGATGAGCGGCAACCACATGACCGAGTTTCTCCTGCGGCTTCTTGCCATTTTGGATACATTCAAATCATTGTATACGTGAACGGCGCTGAGGCTGGGGTGGATCTTGCCCCCAAATGACTGGGTCGACCGGGTTCAGACCTATAGAAGGCGCCGTTGGGGAGGACCTCGATAATTTGGAGTCCCAGTTCATGCTTGATACGTTTCACGGCACGCTTGACCGAATTCCAGGAAAGATCATCCAGGAAAATGATGCCCCCGGGCTTTAGACAGGCCAGCGACAAGGAGAAATCGCTAAAAACAGCCTCTTCACTGTGGTCAGCATCAATATAGATAAAATGGAACTGCATGCCTTTGCGATAAAATTGATGGAGCGCTTCTGTAGTACGCATCCGTATAGGTATGATTTTATCTCTCAGATGCGCAGTGTTAGCCATAAAAATATCGTAGACCTGTTCCACTTTTAATTCGGACATTCGTTTTTTGTTGTTTAGTAATTTAATGGTTTCCTTGGCATCTGGATTCCACTGTCTTACATCCCAGACGTCGACACAAAAAATCTTCGATCCTGCGCCTGTCAAAATATTTTCGACGAGCCACAATGCGCTGCGGCCCTTCCAGGAGCCGAGTTCCAAAAAGGAAACGTCGGGAACACCCTTGTAATCGGCCAACAGCTCTTGAAATACCGCAGCATGAGAAAACCAATTTTCATCTTCGCCTCCCAAGTCCAGAATCTTGGTCGACTTCGGCATATTCTTGGCTTCAAGGGCGGTACCCATATTGTCGGCCCACCCTTGCAGGTTGGTTGAAGCGGGAACAGACTCTTTCTGTTTTTTATCAAGGAAATAAAATAGATTGCGGATATCACGCACATCGCCTTGCAAGTTGGGCGTGCCAAATTTGCGCCAGCGGTAGTCCAGAGAATAAAGATATCTATCAATGTCGCGATGACTGAGCAGGTTATCCGAGTGGACATCCCACTCCGGCCAGTCCGTGCATTCGCGGCGGTGTTCAAATAGCAGAACGAAGCGCGCGGATTCGCTCACCGCCTTTTCGCATATTCTGCGCCAGCGGCGATGGTCGACGCCAGCCCCTAAGAGTATGTGCAGGACAATAATCTGGGCCCCTCGGCAATCCTTGTTTAGGTAGTCCGCCACGGAGATTCTTTGCTGTCCCCGGTAAAGGCGAAAGCCATAATTCATCCCTTCGGTGGGATGGGGCTCAATTATTTCCAGAAATGGGTGGCTGTTCAGGTCTATGAGACGATCGATGGCGGCACAGCAGTTGGCATGGGGATCTCGATTGTTGGCGCCAACAACCGCTTCATAAGGAACCATGCCTTCTTTTGATTCGTCCACATAGTAGTGCACTTGAAAATCTGTGAAATCGTCATAGCCGACCATCCATTTGAAGCGACCAATAAAACCGAGGTATCCACAAAAATCCGAGTTTTTGTCTGTGTTGTAGATATTGGTCGTGTAGATGCCTGGGAAGGAACCCTCCGGGATTATTTGTGCTATATCACCGATACGAACCTCAACGGCGCAATCCGTTAGGCGTCGCCGTACCAAACTGAAAATCTGATCATTTTTCAGCCATCCTTTCCCGACGTAGAAGGTGTTGATATTCGGCTGGCAATTATTAAAGGGATGAACCAGGGGATCGGTGATTTTGTTCGACTCGAAAAATGGCAAAAGGTGCGTGCAATGAATCGTCGGCCCCTTAAAAAGGGGATTAGGGAGATATTTAATGTATGGATGATAAAAGTATCGATAAGTTGCCATGGCCTCCGCTGACAGAGACCGGGTCAATTTCTGGGACAAACCTGGGTCTATCGGCGCGCTTAAGTATTGGAGCTGATTTTCAAAAGTGAATCGATGCCTATCGAAGGGTCTTTGATAAACAAGCGAAATGTATTCATCAATGGTCTCGCTGGAGGCAATCAGCTGAAGCTGAAGGTCCACAATGCGTGCGGCGTAAGCATTGACGTCGTAAAAGACAATTTTTTGCAGTTGGCGAAGATGCGGAAGAAAATTGAGCCCCCCCAACCCGCCTATGACTGAATAGAACACGTCGCATTGCATAAGGTCATTCTTTTTGAAGAATGGCTCCATGCCAAGCCATTGGTCCGCCGAAGCGAGGTACACCAGGTCAGATCGGGACAATTTGTTGGCATCTTCAACAATATCTTGAAATGCAATATGTTGTATTCTTTGATTATCTCCGGTTTTGGGCAAGGGAGGCACATCAAGCGGGGCCTCACCTGCAATTGTGTAAAACTTGACGCGGTGTTTCATTGAGTCAAGCATAGGGATTGGACCGGATGAGTCATTCGTGGCCCCTTTTTCCAGTCGAAACCGAGTTCGAGCCTCTGGTTGGGAAGAGATCCGAAAGCCTTCTATGCGAGAGGGATAACGTTCTTCCATTATCAGGCTCAATGCTTCCTGAAGCAGATGGCGATGGGCATCGCAACGCAGATAATGCAGCAACAAAGCGGCATCTTTCTTGTTTGCCGCAGCCAGACGTCGATACCGCTCGCCGTAAAGCCGCTGACATATACGATCATAAATGCCAAAGTAGTCCGGAGACTGTAAAACATCGCATAATTTTTCAAATTCCTCTATGATAGACGGGTCGTTCTTTATTAGTTCGAGCCGATTTCCTATCATCCGTACGGGATGTTCGTTGGTTTGACCCGTATGCACATCAAAGACAACCGCCAGGGACCAGTTGCCGTCGCCCGGATCTTGGAACTGCTCATTGACAAAGAGGAAATTGCCCAACGAATAATATATTCGCCCGTGCAGATAGTTCTCGGCGCCCTGAACCACATGGGGGTGATTGCCGATAACCAGGTGTGCACCATGCCGAATCCATCGTCGGTAACGCCTCCTTAGGTAGGGAGGGGGGATTGGAATTTCTTCACTTCCGCCATGAGCAACCACTATAACTTTGTACCCCCGGCCCCTTCCCTCAGCAATTGATCTCTCCACATCGTCATCGTCTCCGATTACGGAAACACCCGGGCTGGCGTGTGTCGCCGCTCCAAACTCGTTCTCACAGACCGCAATGAGGCGCAGGTTGCCGATATCGAGTGGTTTCGCAGCCTCAAGGTGATCCGCTCCGGCTCCTATGGTAAAAACGCCTGCCTGGTAGCAGGAAAGCATCGTGGTTTGCAACCCCTCCA
>JAGHEC010000241.1 GCA_021159525.1 Deltaproteobacteria bacterium
CAATAACCCGGGGCAGGAGGGTTTTTCCGGAGAGACCAGCCCGGAGGCCCGGAGCGGAAGAAAAATTCTTCTGCCCCGGCACTAGGTTCGCAGTTATCCCCCTAATTATTGAGGTGATACCTCTGGATTTAGAGAATTGGGGAATGTTATGCCACAATAAGTAGGCAGGCGAGAGTACAGGCAAAGGCCACATCCGCGGGTGTTTTAACCGACGCCTGCTGTACAAAAAGATCAATGTTCATACAGCAGGCGGGCGCTGTTTACAGGTCCCGGCTTTCAGCAGGGTGGAAACTCAGTTGGCCTTTTCCATCCCGATGTCAAAGGCCTTGAGGTTGGATTCCAAAAATGCCTTTTTGGTGGATGTTTCAAGGACCTTTTTCATCTGATCGGCCCCTACCGGTATGGTCTTGGATCCGATAAGTGCCCCCAGCATCACCATGTTGAGGGAGAGCGGATTCCCGACCGATTCGGCAATGGCAATCCCGTCCAGTGCAATCACCCTGCGGGCCTTGTTCCGGATCAGCCTCAGGCTTTCCTCCACGGGTGGATAGGCCCCCTGGCCGATGGCTACGGTAAAGGGCGGGAGGGGACGGATATTGGTGATGACTACCGTGTCCTTGTTGCACTTGCCCAGGGCGCGCAGGGTCTCCAGCGGTTCGAATCCGATAAGCACGTCGGCCTCGGCGTTGGATACGATGGGGCTCGTCACGTCGCCCAGCAGGACCGCGGATTCAACAATGCCTCCTCTCTGTGCCATGCCGTGTATTTCGCTCACCACCGTCGGTATCCCCATGGAGAGGGCAGCCTCTCCCAACAAGCGGGACGCAAGCAGATTGCCCTGTCCCCCCACGCCGATAAAAACCATTCTTTTTGTCTCCATAGAAGCCTCCCTTTTACGCCTTGAGCGGCAGAATTGCATTCTCAGGACAGACCTGAGCACAGACCGAGCATCCGATGCAGAGGTTCTTGTCGATCTCAACTTGCTCCCCGTCCAGGTACATGGCCGGACAGGCCAGGAGATTGATACAGTCCCTGTGATTCTTGCACTTGTCATGATTGACATAAAATGCATGACGCTTTTTGAACTGCTTGGTGGCCTTTGCGAACAGGGGGCACATCTCCTGCGAGATGATAACCGATATGCCGTTGTACTCTTTTGCAGCCTTTACCGCCTCGATGGTCTTTTGCAATTTAAACGGCTTTACCACGTGCACATCCTTGACGCCCAGCCCCCTCACCACGTCTTCGATGGAAATGCGGGTCCTTTCCACCCCGAGGGGTTTGGTATCGACCCCGGGATGAATCTGGTGTCCTGTCATGGCTGTGGTCCCATTGTCAAGGATGACCAGTGTGAAATTGTGCTGGTTGTGGACCGCATTCACCAGGCCGGTGATGCCGGAGTGAAAAAAGGTGGAATCCCCGATAAAAGAGACCACCTTCTGATCGGTGGCCCTGGAAAACCCGCACCCGGAGCTTACGGATGAACCCATGCAGATGACAAAATCGGCCATGGAGATGGGGGGAAGGAGGCCCAGGGTATAGCATCCGATGTCTGTGGGGTAAATGGCGTCCGCGCCGTAGACTTGTTTGACAGCATAGTATGTGGCGCGATGCGGACAGCCTGCGCAGAGGTTTGGCGGTCTTCCCGGAAGGGCCGGTATATCCGAGGCGTCGAGCATTTCAGGGGCCTTATAGTCAATGTCGAAATACCGGGCTACTGCTGTTCGGACCATGGCCGGATCATATTCATAGAGGCGGGAAAGGGCCCCCACGCCTTTTCCCCGGATCGGCGTGGAAATGCCGTTCTCCTGGGCCAGGGCCTTCAGGCTGGTTTCATTGAGGGGCTCCAGTTCCTCTACCACCAGAACCTTGTCCACACTTTTCAAGAACCGTATGGCGAGGGATTCCGGCACGGGCCATGAGAATCCCAGCTTGAGAATGCTGACCTTGTCCTTGATCCCCAAGTCCAAGACCGCATCGCTTACATAATTGAAACTGACCCCATTGGCCACGATCCCCCATTTGCCGTTGCCTATGATCTGATTGTGGGGGCCGCTGTCGGACTTGGCTGCGGCCTGGTCATATTTTTCCAAAAGGAGTTTGTGCAGGTTGCGGGAAACGGCCGGCACGGTGACAAAGTGGAACGGGTTCTTTTCAAAATGGGCTTTTTTCCGGACCGGTTTCAAGGCCCCGAGACGGACTGAACCTCTAATGTGTGCCAGCCGCGTGGTGGTCCTGATGATGACCGGGAGCTTCAGCTCCTCGGACAGGTCAAAGGCCGCCACGGTCATGTCTTTCATCTCTTGAGTATTGGTGGGTTCCAGCATGGGCAGACCGGAAAGACGGGCGTAGTAGCGGTTGTCCTGCTCGTTCTGGCTCGAGAAGAGTGAAGGGTCATCCGCATTGATGATCACCATGCCCCCCGTGATGCCGGTGTAGGCAAGGGTCATGAGCGGATCGGAGGCCACATTCAGGCCCACGTGCTTCATGGTCACCATGGTACGAAGCCCTGATACCGCGGCTCCGGCAGCTACCTCAAGGGCCACCTTTTCATTGGTGGAATATTCAAAGTAGAGGTCTGACTCCTTGCTGATGTTGAAAAAGTTCTCCGGGATCTCGGAAGAAGGGGTTCCCGGATAACACGTGGCAAAAGACAACCCCGCCTCCAGGGCGCCCCGGGCAATAGCCTCGTTGCCCAGCAGAAGCATTTCTTCTCCCGGTTTGTCCGTCAATAGTTTATGCATGGTTCGCCTCCCAGCAGTTGGTGGTTGTAACACGCGGCAGGCCCCTGGCTTGGCCTCTTCTGAAGCAAGCCCTGACGGACTGCCGCCATTTGTCAATTTCCGAATTCCCCAAGGCGGCCTGCCGGCCGCAAGCAAACAGGTTTCACCCAAGGTCCCGCAATGTTATGCCCGCGC
>JAGHEC010000082.1 GCA_021159525.1 Deltaproteobacteria bacterium
GAAAGGCACGAACCAGGTTAGTTGAGGAAGCTGACTTTTTTCGTGTATTTCGTGTTTTTCGTGGACAGCATTGGTCCACGAAAGGCACGAAAGCCACGAACCAGGTTAATTGAACAAGCTGACTTTTTTCGTGTGTTTCGTGTTTTTCGTGGACAGCATTGGTCCACGAAAGGCACCAAAGCCACGAACCAGGTTAGTTGAGCAAGCTGATCTTTTTCGTGTGTTTCGTGTTTTTCGTGGACAGACAACCCGCCGCGGGAACCCCAGCCCTTGTTGACGCCCCTGCCGTAAAACCGTGATTCCTCTTTTTCGTATTTCTGCCTGCCGTCTCTTTTTTTGAAAATTTCCCATCTAACGCCGTAACAAAGCATAGGGGCGCGAGAGCGCCGAGTAAACTGGAGTGCCGATCGGATAGGTATGTTGGGCGTGATGGGTATTTTCAAAAAAAGGACAGGAGGGATCATCATGCCCCATCGTTTCCGTGCAGTATTATTATTCGTGGGCATTCTGGCCTCAGCGTGCGCCGCCCACCGGTATCGGCCCATTGTGGATTTTCAGGGCAAGACCCGGCAGCAATACGAAATTGAGCTGCAGGAATGACAGCAGTATGCGTCTCAGGTCAGTCCGGAGACTGAAGCGGCTGTAGGGGCGGTTGGGGGAGCTGCCGTCGGTTCGGCACCGGGCGCCATTGTCGGCGCATTTTTTGGGTATACGGGGGATGGCGCTGCCATGGGCGCGGCAATCGGTGGTTTCAGCGGCGCCACACCGGGTGCAGGGCACAGCATGGCATCGCAGGGGGATATCATCCGGCGCTGCATACAGGCCCGAGGCTGGAATGTGCTGCGCTGATCCTTGCCGAGCTCGGCTTTACAATCCTCAGCCTTTGGCTGCTTTTTGATTACTTAGGATTCTTTCGTGCGGTTCGTGTGTTTCGTGGACCCATCAACAAGGAGGTTATGATGCCTGCGCAATTAAAGGAAGCCTTATCCCAGGCCATGGAGAGCAAAGCAGTTCCCATTACCTTCAAGCCGTCGGCCAAACAGGATGATTTCCTATGCATGGACGATCTTGTGCCGGTCAGCCAGAGCGTTGCCGAAAGGTTGCTCAAGCGCTGTCTTGCCGAGGCGGAGGAGCTCATGCGCCAGAACAAATGGGAAGACGTGGCAGCCCTTTTTCACCCGCTCGATGAAAAGCAGCCCGAATTGGCGGCGCATGGACTGGATGTTCGTCTGAGGGCCAAGGCGGCGTTCGCCCTGGGCCAACTCAACCGGTTCGACGATGCGATCCGAGAATTGTCCCTGTGCATCGAGAAGGAGCCGGATGCCTTTGTACACCACAGCTCTCTCGCATTCACCGCATACAATTCGCTTTTTGCGGCCAACAACCGGGAGATCTTTTTGCGGGGTCGCGCCAGGGCAGAGAGGATCGATCTGGCCCACAGACACTTCCGAAAGGCCCAGGAACTGCGGCCCGACGGGGTGACCAACTATTACAGGCATGGGATGCTGCTTCGCAAGATTGAACGTAAAGTCCACGAGGCCCTGCCGCTCTTCGAGAGGGCCGTCTCCAATTGGGACAGATTGGATGAAAAAGAAAAGGAGGTCCGGCGCCAGGAGCGGAAGAACTTTGTCAAGGCCCTGTTCCAGTTGGCTGGTTGCCTGGTTGAATTGGATATGCCTGAAAAGGCCCTCGAAAAGATCCAGAGGTGCCTATGCGAAGATGAAAAGAGCGGTCACATATCACTCCTTTTCAAATACTTTGCACTGGGCAAGGTCTATTTCCACCTCGGCCGGTTCAAAGAGGCAAGGGACGCGCTCCTGTTTGCGCTCCGGTCTGTAAACGGTGAAGGCGACGATTTTGTGCGCGAACTCCTGGGCCGGACCTACCTTGCGCTCCGTGATCCGGACAAGGCCCTGGAGGCCGTCGAAAGGATCCCTGAGCATCGGCGCAGGCCCTACGTTCGCTGGACTGAGGCCGATATTCTGTGCGCGCTCAGACGGTTGGACAAGGCAAAGAAAGTTCTCATGAAGGCGCAGGAAAGGGACAGCCGGTCCAGGCACAAGACGCTCATCAAGCTGACAAAGATTGCGTATACAACCGGAGATTTTGCACATGCCCTGAAATGCGCTGCAGCGGCTAACCGATTCTTTCAGGAGAACTGGGGCAATCCATACTTTGAGGGAATGTTCTGGCAGGCGGTGTGCGCTTATCGGCTGGGCGACGTAAAAAAGGCCAAGGAATTGGCTGATGAAATCGCGGCCCACAACCCGCGCTACCCCAAATTGGACCTGTTGATGGGAAAGCTCGAAGCGCAAGCCTGAAAAGTCACAGCGAAGTGCGCGGGAAGCCCGGATCCTGCTCCGGGAACCCCTCAACATTTGAACCCATGCAAAAGGAGGTCATTGCGCCATGACGGATATGGCGGTGGAAAGAAGCGGGGTGCAGTCGGAGACGCGGCCCGGCCGTTCCCCGGATTTCGCGCTCCTCTTGTCCGGGATCGAGCAGAGGATCCTTAAAGGCAACGACCTTCAGGCGTGCATCAAGGTCCTTTCGAGGCGCGATGTGTGGCATCGACTGGACGAGGAAAGGCAGGTCCGATGGGCCAAGCTTGCCCAGATGGCGGGCGCAGTGGACACCGCGCTCGAGGTCCTGGGCCATGTCAACCGGGTTCATCCGGGCCGGCCGGACGCATGGAAAGAGCGCCTGGATCTCTTGGCCGTCCTGGACCGGCGCGATGAACTGGCACAGGCGCTTGCCCAGGCCCGGCCTTTTCTGGGGGAAGAAGGGTGCAGGCCCTGGCTGAAGCTCACGGAGCCCATCCCTGAAGCAGCAGATAAAGACATCGATGCCGCCTTGGCCCCGTTCGAGAGGCTTCAGCACCGCCAGTCCCTCATCCATCGATACCTGGACCTGTTTTCAGGAAGAGAGGATTGTTTCGCCAGACAGTGGGCGGACAAGTCTGAAGAAAAACAGGGGTATGTGCCCATCCGCCGGCCCATGGAACCCGGGGACGTAGAAGAGCACCTGAGCGGCAGAAAGACCTACGGCATTTACCTCCTGCGGTCGGATGCTACGGTAAAGACGGCTGTAATCGACGTGGACATCGCCAAAAAATTCAGGAGGGGCAAGGTGACCGCGGAAGAGAAACGGCTGATCATCCGTGAGAGGGACTATCTCCTTTCCCGAATCCCGGAACTGGCGCGTGAACAGGCCATGGATGCGTTGGTCGAATTCAGCGGGGGCAAGGGATTTCACTTCTGGTTCCTTTTTGAATCTCCCATCCAGGCCGGAGAGGTCAAGCGCTCTCTTGAGAGGATCTCCGCTCTCCTGACCCGAGACGTCACGGCCTTCAGCCTGGAGGTCTTTCCAAAGCAGGCCCGGCTTAGCGGCAAGGGAATGGGCAATCTGGTCAAGCTTCCTCTCGGAGTCCACAGGTTGACTGGAAGGCGGTCCCGCTTCATTGCGTGTCACGACCGCGACCCGGACGCCCAGCTTGATTTCCTGATGAAAATTCGGACTACGCAGGTCTCGGCAGTCATGCAGCAAGAACAGGAAGCGGGCAAAAAAAAGCTCCTTGTTCATCCCAGGCTTCAAAGATGGGCTGAGGACTGGCCCGAGCTGTACCGGCTGGAAACGCTTTGCCCCCCATTGGGCCACATCATTGCGGCATCCCGGCAGGGGAAAGACCTGTCCCGGCGGGAGGAGAAGATCCTGTTTCAGACCATCGGATTTCTGCCCCGGGGGAAATCGCTTCTGCATCATCTGCTCATGTCCCTTTCGGATTACAACCCGCACCTGGTGGACTTCAAGCTGAGCCGATTAAGAGGTACGCCCCTTGGGTGCAGGCGGATCCATTCCCTCCTGGGATTCACCGGAGACATGTGCCGCTTTGATTTGGGCGAGGAATACGCACACCCGCTTCTGCACCTCCGGGAGTGGAAAGGCGCGGATCACCCAAAGGCCGAAAAGATCGAAAACCTCCAGTCGGCCATCGAGAATCTCAAAGCGGCCCTGGCCCAGGTTCAGAGGTTTATCGCCTGATGGAATCTGTATATGTCTTGGAGCCGGGTGCATATCTCAGGCGCGAGGGCATGACGCTGAAGGTGCTAAAGGCGGGAAAGACAATAGATCACATCCCCGCACAGGGTCTCAAGCGGCTTATGCTGGTCGGGTATGTCTCCTTGAGCGGGGGCGTGCTGGATTTCCTGATTCAGAACCGTACCGAAACCGTCTTCATTACCCCTACCGGCCGGTTCAGGGCCAGGCTGGCCATCGACGAACACCGGCATGTGGCCCTGAGAACGGCCCAGTACCTGCGTCTGAGCGACCCGGCATTCGCCCTGGAGACCGCCAGGGCCATTGTCCGCGGCAAAATAGAGAACATGATTCGCTTGGCGCTCCTCAGGGCCCGGCAATACAAGGACCCGGAATTGAGGCTGACAGCAGTCAAACTCCGGGCAGCCATGTTCCAACTGGAGGAAGTTGCCGACATGGAGGCCTTGAGGGGCGTCGAGGGTTCTGCGGCCAGGATCTACTTCGAGACCTTCGGCCGCATGATCCGCAACAATGCCTTCGCCTTCAACGGCAGAAACAAGCGGCCGCCGCTGGACCCCGTGAATGCCCTTTTGTCGTTCGTGTACACGCTTCTTACCAACGAGGTCTTGTCCGCAATCAAAGCGTGCGGCCTGGACCCATACCTGGGGTCGCTGCATGCCGTGAGTTACGGCAGGCCTTCTTTGGCCTGTGATTTGGTCGAGGAATACCGCAGTTTTCTTGGAGACCGGCTGGTCCTGGGGCTTGTGAACCGGAAGGCCGTTCGTCCCGAAGACTTTGTCTACCGCAAGGCGCCGCCCAAGACTTTTGTGGATGAAGAAGACATGAAGGCAAAGCGGCCGGTGGAGATGAAGCCAGCGGTCAACCGGGCCTTCATAGCAGCTTATGAACAAATGATGAAGCGCGAGGTCGCGTATCCGTGCCTTGGAAAAAAGGCGACCTACCGATGGCTCATCATGCAGCAGGTACGGCAGTTCGCAACCTGCCTGGAGGAGCCTGGCAAGCCATATGCGCCATTTTTGTGGCAAGGATAAGTCGGGCCGCAGAACCCGAAACCCGGACGTTGCTCATGTTTTACGTGGTGTGCTTCGATATTGTGGACGACAGGACCCGTCTGAGGGCCGCCAAGGTCCTCAAGGAATACGGGCAGCGGGTCCAAAAGTCGGTCTTTGAGTGCAGTCGGCTTACCGAAGAAAAATTTCTGAAGCTCAAAAGCCGGATGGAGGACTTGATCGACAATTCAGAGGATACAGTCCGATACTATTCGCTCTGCAAGGGATGCCTGGAAAAGATGGAGCTCTCAGGGATTGGCGAGCCCCCGGATATGGAGGCATACCGCGTTGTGTGAAAGACGCGTATGCACGAACCATGAAGCGCAACAGCTCAATGAACAGGGGCAGGAGGGTTTTTTGACGCGGCTCCCGGGAGGGCGGAAGAACAATCATCCTGCCCCCGTGGCACGTTCCCTGTTATCCCCCTAAGCATTGAGCTGATACCGTGAAACTGAGGCGAAGCAATCGTTTAAAATGTTCGTGTCCGAAACGGGTTGCGACCGTCAGGCCGAGTCGGGGCATTTACCCGGGAATTCAGGGCGCGGGAAAGGAGGAAAAGGCATGTGTCAATGGTATGGAGACTTGGAGCCGCTCGAGAAAGAAGCGTCCGAAGAGCCCGCAGTTTTGCGCCGGGAAATAGACATGGCAGCGATGATGCCCGAAGATTGGGACCAGATCATGGGCGGCCCGGGGCCCGGAAGACCGCGAACTTGGATGCTTGGATTAGGTCAGTGAGCAGGCCTCCGTGGGTGAGCCGGCGCCAAGGGAATTAGCGCGAGGCCACAGGGAATTCACGGTTGGGCGGGATTCCCAGGCAGAAGGGAAGGACGGGAAGTGGATAAATCAGCAGCCCGGATTTATTGAGAACATACGTTGAAGGTAAAATTTGCTTAAATGATTGACATAGGTTAATCCCAATGCTATTAAATAATGGATCTCCCGCGGATGTATAGGGATTCGCACGGTTTTTTATGGGGAACAAGGGAAAGGTCCTTTTATGACAACAGGTTATGCCAGGAACCAGGCCCTGTCGCCGGAGGGGGGATCCACCGCAAATGAATTTTGCAAAAAAAATGGCCGGTTATTGCATTTTGCCCTGTTTTTTGCCCCCCTGAGAAGCTACCGGACCCTAAAATCGATGGGGGTGCGCGGATTTTGCCCTCAAACCCCCTGAAAAACCGCCGGATTTCGGGGGTGGAGTCTGAAGGATTGCCCCGATTCGAGGGGATTGCGACCTGTAAAGTCGTACCATCGAAGGTTACCTCTAAATTGACAGTCTTAGGTCTGAAGGATTGCCCCGATTCGAGGGGATTGCGACTCTTGGAAGGTCTGATCAATCGGATATTCTTTCCTAAGTCTGAAGGATTGCCCCGATTCGAGGGGATTGCGACTTCATAATTTTTCCTCCTATTAATTTAAATTGATAGGTCTGAAGGATTGCCCCGATTCGAGGGGATTGCGACAC
>JAGHEC010000195.1 GCA_021159525.1 Deltaproteobacteria bacterium
AAGGAGAGGGAAATCAAGGCCGTCGGCCTGGCGGAATCGCTCGCGTCGGTGCGTCCGTTGGGCTTAACGGTCACTGAGACAGAAGCCCAACCCGAGCGTACCAAGGCCCGGGTGTTGGAGGTATCCCAGAAGGCAGTGGAGGCGGATGGGGCTGAGGTATTGGTACTTGGCTGTGCTGGGATGACGGGCTACGCCGAGGAGATCCAAAAGAAGCTTGGGGTGGTGGTGATCGATCCCACGGTGGTGACGTTTAAGGTAGCCGAGGGGCTAGTGGAGGCCAGATTACGTCACAGCAGACTCGGTTTGTATCACGAGCTGTGAGCGCGGGAATTACAGAGCGATGGTCGTTCTACATTGTGGAACTTATTATTGACATCCGGCATAGACAACACTAAAATGGGATCGCATTGCGGCCAAAGAGCACGGCCTAAACAACAAACTATCGTGAAGGGGGTGGGAGGCAGGGATGGGTCGGGTGCGTTCTTCGAGCAGAATACACTGAGGAAACGAGGCGTATGTGGATGAGGAAAGGAGTGGTGTTCTATGGGGAAGAAAGCGGTGGTTGTAGGATTGGTGGCATTACTGTGGTTCGTGGGAGTAGTAGGCAGCACTTTAACGATCGCCATCAGAAATTGGGATTATGATACCTTGGATCCTCACATCTCCACTTTCACACAGTCGATGTGGATGATCAACATGTTTACCGACACCTTGGTTCGGATCGGTCCAGACGGAAAATTCTACCCTGGTTTGGCGCAGAGCTGGGAAGCGCTAGAAGGCGGTAAGGTATGGATATTTCACCTTCGCCCAGGCGTAAAGTTTCACGACGGGACGCCTTGGAACGCTGACGCACTGATCGAGAACTTCAGGCGCGTACTAGATCCTGAAACCAAGTCGCTTCGATTCATTGACAAGATCCGGGGAATTGAGGCGATGGAGGCGCTGGACCCGTTGACTGTGAAGCTTGTTTTCAAAGAGCCCACCCCTGGTTTCTTGCTTAGCATCTCCGAGCCCATCTGCGGATTCCTGTCGCCAACGGCGTTCAAGGACCCTGCCAATACAAAGAGCCCCGACAAACTGAAAGGTACGGGACCATGGATACTAACGGAAGAAGTGTATCAGCAGCGAGTGATATTCAAGGCAAACCCTGACTACAAGTGGGGTCCTGATTTTATGGACCACCAAGGGGTGCCATTTGTGGATACAGTGGTGTGGCGGTTTATACCAGAGGATGAAACTCGATTGACCGCTCTTATGACTGGTGAGGTTGACGTGATCGACGAGGTTCCTCCTACGCAGGTTGAAACACTCAAGTCGGACCCTGACTTCAACGTTCTGATTTACATTAAGCCAGGGGTAGCTCAGGTCTACCACCTTAACGCACAACTGCCTCCCACGAATGAGCTTGCAGTGCGACAAGCGGTCAACTACGCGATCGACCAAAAAACCATCTCTGAGGTGATCTTCCACGGAACCCGTCCACCTGCTTATGGGCTATTTATGCCTGCTAGCCCCTATTACAATCCAGAAGTGGAATCTATGTATCCATACAATCCCGAAAAGGCCAAGGAGTTATTGGAGGCTGCTGGCTGGGTTGATACGGATGGGGATGGCATCCGTGAGAAAAACGGGCGCAAACTTGTCATCAACTTCATCACTTATCCAGGGTTTGTCGCAGAGGCTCCTGCAGAGATGGCACAGGCAATGCTCCGCGAAGTCGGGATACAAATGGATATTACGGTCACCACTGGATCTGCCATGATGGAGCAATGCGGCATGGTCGACAGTGCCTACAATAGCTGCCTTTGCGGCGACTCTGCAGTTGACACTGCCATGGAGGCCTATTACTTCTGTCATTCCGATATGATCGGGGTGTTCAACTTTTCCCATTACGCAACCCCTAAACTAGACGCTCTAATCGAGACAGCTCTTCGCACTCTGGATGAGAATGAAAAGCAAGAAGCGTTATTCAAGATCCAGAAGATCTGGATGGAACAGGCACTCTGCAAACCTACCGTCTGTGCATCGATGGTTCTGGGCGTTACATCAAAGGTAGACGGGGTAAAGTTCCTCCTCGATGGCACGCCGACGTTCTATGACGTTCGCATTCAAGAACCATAAACACAAACTCCCGTACAGGGCCCTGAGGCGCTGCCCTCAGGGCCCTGTCTACTCCTGGAATGGCGAGAACAAGTAGAAAGGGCCAACGTCTCTCTCGGGAATGATTAGCTATACGCTAAACCGGATTGCGCAGCTGGTCATTACAGTCTTCGTGGCCAGTTTTGTGATCTATGGTGCTATGCAACTTGTGCCGGGCGATCCAGTATTGGCTATGTTCTTCCCCCGTGTCCCCCCGCCGGACGTGGTAGAGGCTGTCCGTGAAGAACTTGGGTTGAACAAACCTTTTTTGGCCCGGTATTTCGACTATATAGGGAACATCATACTACACGGGGATTTTGGTCAGTCTTTTAAACAGATGCGGCCAGTAGCTGCCATTCTTGTGGAGAATGTTCCTGCTACGGTGGAGTTGGCCATTGCAGGCATGATTGTGACGCTGCTTGTGGGTATACCTGCAGGGATCGTGGCTGCCTTGTCGCCGAAAAGATTGGTTGATAACGCAGTGATGGTAGGAGCTTTAATTGGCGTTTCTACACCGAGTTTCTGGCTTGGTATCCTGTTAATGCTTGTGTTTAGCTTAAGGCTGAGATGGTTTCCTACCAGTGGAATTGGAGGACTTCAGCATGTTGTGCTCCCTGCGCTTACATTGGGGCTTTATGGCGCAGGTTACATGGCTAGATTCGTGCGATCTAGTATCCTTGAAGTAAAGTATCAGGAATATGTTCTCACGGCAAGAGCTAAAGGATTGTCCGAGAGATGGGTAAATTTAAAGCATATCCTCCGTAATGCGCTGATCCCGGTAGTGACAATGGCAGGAATGCTGACAGGCTACATGTTGGGCGGAGCAGTAATTGTAGAGACAGTGTTCGGGCGGTTGGGAATAGGTCATGTGCTTGTCAACGCCATCAGCAATAAAGATTATCCCTTAGTCCAAGGTTTGCTTATTTTTACTGTAAGTATCTTTTGTGTAGCGAATCTAGTGGTCGATCTGAGTTATGCATATATAGATCCGCGAGTCAGATATTGAGAAATTAACCGCCATGGAGCAAGGAAAAAGTGCGCCAAGCATTGGTGTTGTGAAGCTGCAGTTGACCGAGAAGTTCTGGTTAGTTGAGGACACTGTCAGCCAAACCTCTAGTGAGGTGATGTCGTTTGCCCAGTAGGTTGCTGAGAGAACCTAGGATTTCTTTCGGGTGTATTTTTTTGCTAATCCTTTGTTTAGTCAGCATTTTCGCTCCATATATCGCGCCTTTTGAACCTTTCGAAATCTCCCCAAGGGAGAGTCTTCAACCCCCGAGTACCCGGCATTTTTTCGGGACTGACAATTTGGGTCGGGACGTTTTTAGTAGGGTTTTGTACGGTGCACGATACTCCATGGTTCTGGGCCTTTTGGCAGTAGCAATCTCCGGTAGTATTGGCACGTGTTTGGGGTTGATTGCAGGCTATTTCGGTGGGGTGGTTGACTCGTTGGTGATGCGGGTTGTTGATATCGGGTTAGCTTTTCCTTCTGTTTTGTTGGCGCTCCTCGTGATCAGTATTGTTGGTCCGGGGCTTCCAAGCGTTGTCTTGGCTATCGGAATCTCTTCCACACCGCCGTTTGTTCGTATCGTCCGAGGTTCGGTGTTGGTTATCAAAGAGATGGTTTTTGTCGAGGCCGCTCGTGCTCTTGGGGCTGGAAACCTGCGTATTCTGTTTCGGCACATCTTA
>JAGHEC010000392.1 GCA_021159525.1 Deltaproteobacteria bacterium
AAGAGACGGCGCCCTCCCGGCAGTCGCGTCAGAAAAACCCTCCTGCCCCGGGTTATTGAGCTGTTACTAACGGACGGTCAAAAATCATCTAAACGAGATTGCAGTAGAAGGCGCACCCTGTCCCATCTCGGCAAGGGTCTGGTCGATCAATTGATTGATCCCATGCCCTCCGGGCATAACCCGGGGCGGTTAAAGCCCCTCGGCCATGATCGCGCCAACGGCCTTTCCCGAAACATATCGTTACTGTAACGCTACAAATCGTTACCCTCCCTAAATGTAACGTTTGCGACAAGAGAGATCGGCTCATCCCATTTTCTTTGGGCATCATTTTCTTTTCGGCATTATCATAATATTATTGATTAATTAAGGAAATGAAGCAAGATGCGCTGCTCGAAAAAGAGGCTCCTGCACCAATGGCACGGATATTGATGTGTTTGACAAGCGAAAAGATTTTTCTAATCGCGTCGCGGCCAAAAGGAATGGCTGATGTTAGTGGAAATTTAGGAGCCCGATGATAAACTTTTGGTCAATACCTATGAATCCCTTGGCTGCAAAAGCTGTGTAGAAGTGTGCGGACAGGGTGCCATTAGGGTTTCGGAGATGCAAGATCTCTTTTTAACAATTCCAAAATGGCCTCATGAGCAAAAATTGACATGTGAAAAAGTGGGGAAGTAAATGAAGATATCTGTCTGTGGAAAAGGAGGAAGCGGCAAAAGTACAGTGGTCGCGCTGATGACCCGCGCGGCCCAGAAAAAAGGCTATTCCGTCTTGGTGGTGGATTCCGACGAATCCAATTCCGGGCTCTTCAGGACCCTTGGTTTTGAGGCCCCTCCTGTGCCGCTCATGGAACTTTTGGGGGGAAAGGCCTCTGTAAAAAAACGCATGGGAAGCCCCTCTCTGTTTGAGAAATCTGCCATAACAGTGGAGGATATCACGCATCCCCATATCCAGCGCCAGGGTGGACGGATGCTGATAAGCATAGGGAAAATCCTGCATTCGCTTGAGGGGTGTGCCTGTCCCATGGGGGTGGTGAGCCGGGAGTTTTTGAAGAAGCTTCGCCTGGGCAAAAAGGAAATTGCCTTTGTGGACATGGAGGCAGGAGTGGAACATTTCGGGAGAGGGATTGACGAGGGGATTGATCAGGTCCTCCTGGTGGTTGAGCCCTCCTTTGAGTCGGTCATGATCGCAGAACGCATCAAGGATCTGGCGAACGGTCTGAAAAAAGGGGCTGTGGCGGTTCTGAACAAGGCCCCTTCCGAGAACGTCGCCCAAAGGCTGAAGCATGAGCTCAAGAAAAAGGGGATAGTGCTCATCGGGATCATCCCCAATGATCCGGATATATTTGATGCCTCGCTCACAGGCAGCCCCTTACAAAAGGGAGAGGCCATCAGTGCGGCAGAAAACATATTCGATAGGCTGATCGTTCAATCGGCATAAATCATTACAAAAAAGTGACTTCCCCGCCCAAACCGGCAAATAAAAAAAATTGGTCTTGGGTGGGGGCAGCGTAGGGAGGGTATATGTGCTTGAGCACTGTTTATGCAGTTCAGGAGAATGAGCAACAAGAGATCATGACCGATGTGGCAAGAATAGAGTCCGAGGGGACAGGTTTTTGGGCGGTTGATCTCTTTGGAGACAGAAAATTCATTGAGGGTTCGATCCGCACGGTCGATCTCATGGCCGGTACAGTGATGATCGATCAGGGCGATCCCGGCAGATGAGACCTGTTTGATCCAGCCTGTAGATCCGGCATACGGGTTTGCGATAATTAAGAGGCAGGGCCGGGGGATAAAGGAGGCGGATCATGAAAGAAGCCATGTTTTATGAAGCCTTGCCTGACAAGGGCGTCCGCTGCAACCTCTGCGATCATCATTGCCAGATCCATGACGGGAAACACGGGATTTGCGGGGTGCGGGAGAATCAGGGGGGCAGGCTCATGAGTCTCGTGTACGGCAAGGTGATTGCGGAGCATATCGACCCCATTGAAAAAAAACCCTTTTTTCACTTCCTCCCCGGTTCGACGGCCCTTTCCATCGGAACGGTGGGATGCAATTTCCGATGCAAATTTTGCCAGAACTTCGATATCTCGCAATATCCCCATTTTCACAAAGGGGAAATCGCAGGCCGCAATCGAACGCCTTCAGACATTGTGGATACAGCAAAGGCGAGCCGTTGCGAGGCCATCGCCTACACCTACACCGAGCCTGCCATATTTTATGAATTCGCCTTGGATACGGCCGTACTCGCCCATGAAGAAGGGATCAAAAACGTTTTTGTCAGCAACGGATTTATGAGTCCCAAGGCAGCGCGTCATATCGCGCCTTATCTGGATGCCGCCAATATCGACATCAAGGCCTTTACAAACGACTTTTATAAAAAGCTCTGCGCCGGCAGGCTTGAACCGGTCCTGGAGACCATCCGGCTGTTAAAGGCCTTGGGGGTTTGGGTGGAAACCACTACGCTCATCATCCCAGGCCTCAATGACGGGGATGAGGAACTGAGGAATATCGCCCGTTTCATCAAGGAGGTAGGCATTGAGATCCCATGGCATGTCACCCAGTTCTATCCAACCTATGAACTGCTGGACCGATCCCGAACCCCGCTCGAGACCCTGCGCCGGGCCCGCGATATGGGTCTGGCAGAGGGTCTTCGGTATGTGTATGAGGGAAACGTCCCCGGAGAAGGGGGAGAGCATACCTACTGCCCCTCCTGCGGGACCGTGATCATAGAACGTCATGGGGTAGAGCTCATCCGAAACCGACTGCAAGAGGGAAAGTGTCCGGAATGCGGAACGGCGATTGACGGCGTGCGGATGTAGACGCAAGGCGCAAGGCATAAGGCGTTAGGTGCAAGGCAATCTCCCCGGTTACAGCAGATCCTTTATTGGTGTGTTCGCGACTTTGTGTGAGCTTGTTTTTGGTTGCGGGGGCATGCAGGTGAAAACATCATGGTAACAGCTCAATAAATGGGGGCAGAAGGGTTTTTCTGACGCGACTGCCGGGAGGGCGCCGTCTCTTTGTGACTTATCGGTGGGGGAAGCCGCAGCTCGACGAAGTCGAGAATGCCAAAGGGGCAAGCCTGCCCGCCATTGCCTTGTTACCCATG
>JAGHEC010000111.1 GCA_021159525.1 Deltaproteobacteria bacterium
CATGACAGGGTCAGGGAGAACATCATGGGATTGATCAGCACATCAATAATGGGTTCCCCGTCTTTCATGAAAAACTCCTCGGCCACGTAGTCGGCGCCACGGTTGCCCCGTTCGGCATCCTTGTATCTCAAGTGAAACACGCAGATAACATTGGCGCCCTGGTGCTCGATTTCCCGGATAATAGCATCTATATAGGCCAGATTGTCATTGAGCCAATAGGACTGATAAAACCAGAGACCCACTGTGATCTTTTTTTGATCCACCTTTTGTTTCAAATAATCTTTTATCTCCGGAATGCCTGGGATATCAGGATGATAAATCCCTTCCTGGGGAAGGCTTTGCGGCGGTTCAAGAGGGATTTCTTCCTTAAATAACAGGTTGTGGAGATAGATCAGCAGGTTGTGGAAATTAATCCGCCCTCCGTGAACCAGGTAACGGTTTAACGTGTCCCATCTGTCTGTGCCAAAGCCGTCATCATACTCCTGGGCAGCCAAAAGGCCGTCTTCATCACTTCCCTGAGGATGAACATGAAGATACGGCATCTTCCTGCCTTCCTCCTTTTGCCCCTCAAGGGCTGAGATCAGCGGTTCAAAGGCGGGACACGATTCCCTGCCCCCATGGAGCGTAAGGATAACGACATCGGATGCAAGCGCATCCCGGACAAAGGCCTTTATCTGTGCCTCATCAAAAAGTTGACTCCTCGTTTTTGCAATGACTCTGATCTTGCCGCCCTGTTTTTCATATTCCTTTACGCCCGCGCTGAGAGACGGGGTCTCCAATGAATGGGCGCTGAAGTAACATAGGGTAAAGGGTCTCATTTTTAGCTCCTCTCGTATTCTTCCCACAGGGATTGATATATAATGCAGGCCAGGTTTCTCGCCTGTCCGTCGTTGTAATACAGCCTGCTGGGACAATCTCCGGGGCAGAAACTCCGAATCCGGCATTTTCCGCAATCCCTATCCTGCAAGCGGTAGGTGCCCAGTTTGGCGGCATTTTTTCTGTCTACCGCTTCAATAGTGCCGCAGGCAAACCGCGGGTCACCGGCAGTCTGGGCACACGGGTAAACCGAACCGTCGGGGAGAACAGCCATGGCTTCACCCCTGGCGGCATAACAAAATGAGGTGTTCCTCTTCCCTGCTGCCGCCTGTTTCAGTAACTCCAATTCCCGGAGTTTGACAGGATGCAGCCGTTTCTCATTGACCCAGTTCAATGCCTGCAAAAGCTTTTTCAAGCCGTTTTTAAGGTCCTTTGGGAATGGGGGCCTTACCGTATCGGCATTAACGGCACAGCCTCTTGCGACCAGAAGGTCCAGACCAAGGCCGCAGGCGTTTGGAAACCCGCCTAACAAGAGGGCCAGTTGCCCCATGGCGTGGATATTTTGCCCTGTGATCACGGTAGTCACCCGAAATGCCATATCATGATCCCGCAGGAGTTTTAGTCCCTTCAGCGTTGAAGCGGCCCGGCCACGCACCCTTTCCTGCACGTCCGGCGGGCCGTCCAGACTGACTCCCAACTGGATGTTATAGCGCTTGAATACTTTTATCAGAGAAGGATCCAGGATAGTCCCGTTGGTCTGGATCCCTATTGTTGCCGGCCAGCCCTTTTTCCGGACCAAAGACGCGATCCATTCGATAAGCGTCGGTTCCAGCGTAGGTTCGCCACCCGTGATCTGGACATAAAAGTGATGACCCCATGAAGCGATATATTGCAAACTCCTTTCAGCCACCTCACGGGGCATGGACCGGGCACACCTCTGATCTCCCCTGTAACAATAAACGCACCGGAGATTGCACGCCTCTGTGAGCAAGAGCACGAGATATCTGAAAGGTCGGCCCATAGATATATTAATCGATTCTTCAACGGCCAAATCTTGCCTTATTATTATGTCTCCAATCAAAACTTATAAGCCAGACCACCGGCAATGGTGCTCCCCGCAGCCGGAAAGTAGTAATCCTTGCCATAACTGCGATAGGCATATCCATCGTAATCTTTGTCAAAGAGATTATCTACACTAAGAAAGGCCTCAAATCTTTTGTGCTCAAGACGCAACTTGGTGTTAACTAGGGTATAACCATGATAATATGCCGTATTGGCTTTATCCATTGGATACCTGTCCTGAGTTTGAAGGTTTACATACCAAATAAGTTTGTATCCATGTCCCTGCCAGATGCGGGTATCAAGATCTATGTTGAGACGGTTATGCGGCACTTTGGTCAAACGATTATGGTTGATATTGACAGTCGTGGATTTATCCTGTTTAGCAAAGATATCATCACTGTACTTGGCATTCGTATAGGCATAGCCAATCTTATAACGCATCCAATCAAAAGGACTGCCGGAAAGCGATAGCTCAAACCCTTTTATGGTTGCCTCTCCAATATTTTGCTTGCCCATATATCTACCCTTTTCGTCATAGGCCGAATCCAGCATATCATCGATTTCTATCCGGTAAACGGAGGCATCAACCGTCACCCAATGAGATAAAAAACAACGCGTGCCGGATTCGTACTGAGTAAAAGTTTCCGGCTTGAGGGTATAGGCATTCCTGGCCGAATAGGAGCCACTGGCGTAATAGTCGTAAATGTTGGGGGCTCGGTAGGCACGACTGTAGTTGACAAAAAAGCTCAGGTTATCCAGGGGACGATAGTTGATTCCTATGCGTGGGTTGAGATTGTCATAACTGGGGTTGTCGTCATAGTCATATTTTCCTCCCTCGCTGAAATCATAATCGGCGTTGTTATCGAACTTAAAATAATCGTAACGCAGGCCGGCCGTAACAGTCAGATCGTTTACAGGCCACAACTCTTCCTGAACAAAAAGGCCAAGCTTTTCGCCGCTGAAGTCGCCGCTCTTTTTCGGATCGGGTTTTGTAAAGGGAGCTCCTGGAGTTTTGGAAGAGGCCTTGACCGTTTGTAAATCCACATCATCATAATCGTAATCAAGGCCCACTGACAGACGATTTTTCAGGGTAAATAAGGGGTGTTTTAGAGTAAAGATGTTTCTTACGCCATAGACATCCTCATCCAGTTTTTCATGATAGGGGGTTGATGTGGCCATAAGATAATTTTCATACTTTTTGTCCCGATTCTTGTAATAAAAGGTAGTGGCAAGATTGAAAAGCTCCTTTTTACAATCAAGATTGATGCCTGTAATAATATCGGTATTGTCTGTATCACTGTAATCCGGGGCCTGTCGGCGATCATCATGACGTTGCGCTTCGGTAAGCTTTTTTGCCAGTTTCCTGTTTTTATCAGCGACATTCAGGTAGGCGCCTATACGAATATCATCGTTGAGCCAAAAACCCAATTCCCCATTCAGGTAATCGTTATCCAGGGATGTCTTGTGCCGATAGCCATCCTGTTTCCTCTTTTTCAAATTAATGTTATAATCAAACCTGCCCTTGGATCCATAAGCAAGGGCCGAGTAGCGTTGATCGTTATAAGAGCCAAGGA
>JAGHEC010000424.1 GCA_021159525.1 Deltaproteobacteria bacterium
CCTAAAAGCTGCAATCGGGAATTCGGGGCCGCTGGGGCGTAGTCCTGCGCTGAATCCGGCAAGGCCGGAGCCCCCATTCATACCCCAATGAGGGGGCAGAACGCCCGACCCGGGACGAGTCATCCCTTTGGCTGCGGCCTTTTTGCCATAACTGGCCGCTGCAGAGCAAACCTCTCCCCCGATTTTGAATGTCGTACCTTTAGATTTCGAGACGTTCGACCTTAAGCAAATGATAAGCTTTGAATCGATTCCTCAAGATAGGTCCACCTCTTCTTAAAGGGATAGTTCTTTGATAATTTGAGTTGCCACCGGCGACTGCGTGTAACCAACTTTGCAGGCACGCTGATCAGCCACATCCGGATCGTATTGGGCTCTTCTCTGAACCCTGCTTCATCGTTCAGCCACATCATCCAGACCATGAGGTTGTAGGCCATAATGCAGGTTTGGAAGATGGCTGAATTGGCCCAAAAGTCCTGGGTCAGGATGCTTCCCGAGGCCATGTGGTTCTTGCACCACTCAATCCAGTTCTCACTGGTGGCCCGCTGCCCGTAGTATTTGTGCGACGCCATTGGGGAGAGCCCCATGTTGGTCACGTAACAAAAATAGGCATACTCGACCTTGGAAAGATCAAACAGAAGATCCTCTTCAGCTTCGCATGTGATGACTTCACGGATGGCGACAAATCGGCGGGCCTTTTCCCAGTCACTGCATTTGAATTCAAACTCGGCGCTTTCAAAACCAGGACGATTCTTGACCTTTCGCCATTCTTTGCTTTCCAGCAACCTCTCCAAACCTCTGAGCTTGACTTTGATCATGTACTGTGCGCCTTTTTCTTCAAGGAAATCAAGCAACCCTCCTTGAAAAAAAGCCGAGTCGCCCCTGACGATGACTTGCCACACACGTTTGGGAAGCCGAGCAAAGCATTCTTTCATGAATTCCACACAGCCGTTCGCCGAGTAGGCGCCGCCTGCACGAAACCAGTTGTGGAGACATTCACGGTTCTCGGCAACAAAACACAGCAGGGGATGATAGCTTTTTTGGCCCTTCTTTTTGGGGTTGTATCCTTTTTCAGCGCCTTCCTGTGAGCCATAGACACCGCGGACCGTGGAGTCCATGTCCAAGGTGATTTTGCCGAACCATTTTTTTGACCACACTTTTCGCCGTGCCGCGTTCTCCACCTCAGCCAATTCCATGCAGTGGCTTGGCGAAAAAAGCCGGAAAATCCGCCCAAACGTGGTTGCATCCGGGAACTTGTCCCACCGGAAGATAGCGCGCAGGACCTCGTCATTTTTGACCATGACGGTATGGGCCATGTGCTTGATACCAGCTAAAACGCTCATCATCAGCATGATCACCGCGTCAGAAACCTGGTAATCAGCAGTGGATCCGCGCTGGATGGTAAGGATCTTGTCGAGCATTTTCTGGATGCCGAGTTTTTCGGCAAACCGGCCCAGGTGGACCAGGCCTGCATTGCCGGTGAGGTTTTTCTCGGAAAAGGTGACATAGTATTTACGCATCATGATGGTGCCTCCAAATTTGGTTAATCATGATGCATATATAGCATATATTCTAATAAGATGTCAAGTAATTATTCATAATAAATCGCAGCTTTTAGGTTGAAAAAAGTGAGAAGGATGCCTCCTCCCAAAATACTTCTCGCCCTCAAGACGGGGCAATTAGACGCCGGCTTTTGCTGTGAGCAATTTCCCACAATGGGTGAAGCATTAGGGTTCAAGGTGTTCCTGACCGCCAAGGAACTCTGGCCTCATATGCAGGGAAGCGTTCTGGCAGTGAAAGAAGGCCTTATAAAAGACCATCCGGAGATAGTTGACAAGATTGTAAAAATAACAGAACGGGGAATCCAGTATATTCATGAACGTCCGGAAGATGCGGCGATAATTGCGGCCAGAGCATTAACGTTTGCCGGAAAAAAGGTTTTGCCCCTTAAGACAGGAAAAATCGTCAGTGACTGGGAGATTCCCCCACAGGTTATATTAAGGTCATTGACTACCAGAATGGAATGTACGCCCGACATTGATCCTCGGCAGGTCCAGGAAACTATCAATTATATGGCGAAATTAGGCTACATAAAATGGTTTAGGGCCGAGGACATCCTTGATTTGAGTTTTCTCAGATGAACCGTCCCCAAAAAATCAGGCCATGGTGGGGGATACTGCCCGTGGCCATATTTTTGGCTTTGTGGGAAGGAGCGGCCCGCTTAAACCTGATGCCCGGCCAGCTCTTCCTCCCCCCTTTCTCAGTGGTGATGCAGGAATTCTATTACTTGATCGCCAGCGGAGTGCTGGTTGATAACTTCCTGAGCAGTCTGGTTCGGGTCGTGATCGGCTTCTGCGCCGGCTCTATCGTCGGGCTCATTATCGGCACCTTCATGGGATGGAAGGAAATCTTAAACAAGACGTTCAACCCGATAATCAGCCTGGTCTATCCCATCCCCGCTCTGGGCTGGCTGCCGCTTCTGATGCTATGGATCGGTGTAAACGAGATGCTGCCGATTACTATTATTTTTATATGCTCCTTTTTCCCTGTTCTTTATAACACGATTACAGGGATAAGAGAGGTAAATAAGGAGGTTATCAATACTGCGAGGACCTTGGGGGCCTCTGAGCGGCATATATTGATTCGGGTGGTCTTACCGTTGGCCCTGCCCAATATTTTCACTGGCCTGCAACTTGAAGCCGGGATGGCCTGGAGGGTAGTTATAGCTGCTGAGATGGTGGCTATTCCCACGGGGATAGGCGCCCTTATGATGCGTGCCGAGAGTTTGATTCGGGTGGACATTATCATCGTGTGCCTTATCGTCCTTTCGCTTATGTGCCTTCTCTTTGAAAGATCTTTCGCATATTTGGGTCAAAGGTTCACATCCAAATGGAAATGATATGCCTTCTGTTGAGTTAAGGAATATCAATAATTATATATGTAGGGATGTAACATTAACAGCACAACATGGTGAATTGTTGGCGCTGATGGGTCCAACCGGCGCGGGGAAAACCACGTTGCTTAATGTCATTGCCGGGTTGGTTCCTTATGAAGGCATGGTGCTGTTTGATGGTGTACCAGTGGATAAGCTTTCACCTCGCAAAAGGAGGGTGGCCTACTTATTTCAGAATTTTTGCCTTTTTCCTCACATGAATGTATATGAGAACGTGGCGTTCGGATTGCAAGTGCAGGGATTAAAAAAAGCGGATATTGAGCTAAGGGTGAGAGAACTGCTCTGCCTATTCAGGATAGAACATCTATCCGAGAGATATCCAAATAAAGGTCTCAGCGGTGGTGAAAAGCAACGGGTCGCCCTAGCCCGTGCAGTAGCTCCATGGCCAAAAGTTCTTTTGCTTGATGAGCCCTTTAACAGCCTTGATTTTGAGACCGCAAAATACCTTAGAGTGGAGTTGGTCAAACTTCAGCGGACCCTCAAAATTACAACTCTTTACGTGACCCATAACCAGCGAGAGGCCTCCGAGATAGGGGATAGAATAGCGATAATACACCAAGGGAGGCTGGAGCAGGTTGGCAAGCATTCGCAGGTCTTTTTTGGGCCCAAAAATAACAACGTTTCCAGTCTGTTAGGTTCGCCCAATATCTTTCATTGTAAGACCTTTTTCCCTTTAACCGCCAGTCTGGCCGAAGTAGAGCTGAACGGTTTTTCTCTGGTCGTCCCTTACGATGGTCTGTCTATTGAAAAAATCGCTATTTCACAGTGGAATATCTATATTTCACGGGAAAAGCCCCCTGGACCACAAATAGATCGCCTCAGAGGGTTAATTTTGGAGATAGCATACCATTCACCGATTGTCAGGGTAAGTGTCTCTTGTGGAAAGGAGCAGATGGTCCTCGAGGTCCAAGAGCAACTATGGGATGAGACAGGACTTCACGAGGGAGATGATGCCTTCCTGATACTGCCCCTCAGATGGATAAAAGTGAAGTCGTGCGAGAGGGATTTGCACTGTATGAGGTCTATAACGGGACCATCAACAACAAATCACTCGGTCAAAATCTGACTGAAGGGGAGAATTCGCGATGTTATTGGATTTGGCAAAAGCATTGAAAGATTGGGCAACGGAGAACTTGGAAAACATTGGAGTTTATAAAGACAAGTCGCCAAAGTTCGAAGAATTCCAGCAAAAGCTGATAGAGGGTTTGAAGAAGACTTACTCGGAAGAGGCATTAAGCTTATTCTTTAACCGGACAAATATGCGACCTCTTCCATCTCCCAATGGGTTTGCGAAACTGACTGGCCCTTGTGGGGACACCATGCAAATATACCTAAAAGTTGAAAATGGCGGGGTTACAGAGGCCTCTTTTGACACCGATGGATGCATGCCTTCTATCATTTCGGGCGCGATGGTTGTTCAGCTCGCCAGGGGGAAAAGCCTCAATGAAGCTCAACAAATAGATCAAGACACTGTCTTGAAGGCTCTGGGCGGGCTTCCGGACGAGAGTACCCATTGTGCTCTCCTTGCGGCTAACACTCTCAAGGAAGCGATTAAGGATGCGCTGAGTCGCTCTCAATGATTCTCAAAAACCATGCACCCCCTTCTGTAACCTCATCGCCAGTGCTGTTGTTAATTTCTATGGAGCTGAAGTAAAAGTTAAGCCCAATGAAATTTAAGGAGGTCATTTTATGTCAAGCAAATACAGATCTTCAGCAACTCTCATTTCCCTCAATCAGGCCGTCGGCACGGTTCTGGCGCATGATATCACGGAAATCAGGCCCGGCCAGTTCAAAGGACCGGCATTTAAGAAAGGGCACATCATAACTGAAGAGGATCTGCCACACCTGAGCCGGGTTGGTAAAGAACATCTCTTTGTATTACACTTAGAGCCTGGGGAGATCCATGAAGACGATGCGGCTATCAAACCTTGTGCCGCATTGGCTGGCCCGGGAGTCGTTTTCGACCACAATCCTTCGGAAGGGAAGATCTCTTTAAAAGTAGCACATCCGGGTCTTTTGAAAGTAAATGTGAATGCCCTGACGGAAGTTAATCTTGTTCCTGATATTTGCTGTTCATCACGGCACAACAATACCCTCGTAGAAAAGGGAGACATCGTAGCGGCTGCAAGGGCTATTCCTTTGGTCATTGACGAACAGACGCTTAATGATGCAGTAAAGGTGGCCGAGGATGCAGGAGGTATATTTTCTGTTAAACCTTTTTCAAGCCCTAAAACCGGGCTCATTATCACCGGAAATGAAGTTTATAATGGAATCATTGAAGACAAGTTCGCTCCTATAATCAAGAAAAAGCTCCAATCTTTCCGCTGTGAGATCGAAGGAATAATATTTGCCCCTGACAAAAAAGTTGAGATTATAAGAGCAATCAAAACTTTACTTCAACAAGGGGCAGGCCTCATATTGGTAGCAGGAGGGATGACTGTTGATCCGGATGATATAACCAAGATGGCTATAAATGATACCGGGGCCACAGATGTAGTATACGGGACACCCGTCCTCCCTGGGGCCATGTTTTTGTATGGACGGTTTGGAACTGTTCCGGTTATGGGCCTACCTGCCTGCGTGCTTTTCTACAGGGCCACAATCTTTGACCTGATCCTGCCCAGGGTGTTGGCAGGAGAAATTATTACGAGAAACGATCTCGCTTCAATGGCACACGGCGGTTTGTGCCTTGATTGTGATAAGTGCCGGTACCCTGTATGTCCATTTGGAAAGTAAAAGGATTTCCTTTCATAACGAGGCGCAAATTTAGGACTAACAGAATGAGTTATCCAAAGGCAGAGGGCGAGAATTAAACACTTAGTATTTTTTTTAAAAAAGAGCTAGCCGATGGATTTTGAATTCTCTGAGGAATACAGGATTTTACAAAAAACTGCGCAAGAATTTGCGAGGAAGGAAATTGCCCCTTCTGTGACTGCTGACGAAAGGGCTCGGCACTTCCCCCGGGATATTATCTCTAAAATGGGGGAACTAGGCTTTTTCGGTTGCCCTATACCTGAGAAATACGGTGGCAACAACTTGGGTTTTTTGGCGCACGCTATCATTTGTGAAGAAATAGCCCGTGTAAGTTGTTCATTAGGTGTTTCGTTAAATACGCAAACGATGGGCACCTCCAGAACTATCCTTGAATTCGGAAATGAGGATCAAAAGAGCAAATATATACCCAAGCTTGTGAGTGCTAAATGGCTTGGCTGCTTTGCGATCACTGAATCCGATGCTGGAAGTGATGTTGCCGCAATGAGAACTACTGCTATCAAGGAAGGCGGCCATTATCGCATAAGTGGTTCTAAGGCTTGGATCAGCTTTGCACAAGTGGCCGATGTGGGGATTGTCTTTGCCTATACCGACCCTAAATTAAGGCACCAAGGGATGTCTGCATTTATTCTTGATATGCATGCCCCAGGCGTTTCTTGCTCTCCAGATCAGGGAAAATTGGGGTGGCGTTCTGCTCCTACGGCGGAGATCTTCCTTGATGGGATTAAGGTCTCAGCCAGTCAACTTCTAGGCAAGCCAGGACAAGGTTTTGCGATCATGATGAGATGTTTTGATAACATTCGCTTGACTGCAGCAGCGCGAGCTGTGGGTAATTGCCAGGCCCTCTTAGACGAGAGTCTCAAATATGCTACCCAGCGAGTTCAATTCGGGCAAGAGATCGCCCGTTTTCAGATGATCCAAGAGACAATTGCTAGGATGGTGGTAGAGACCGATGCTGCCAGGTTGCTTGCTTATCGTTGTGCCAGTCAAAAAGACAAAGGTGTTTCGAACAATACTCGTGAGATCTCCATGGCGAAGTATTTTGCCTCTGACGTGGCCTCCAGAATGGCTGACGAGGCTTTTAAAATCTTGGGCGCCTACGGCTGTTCAGGCCAGTATCCCATAGGAAGGCTTTTACGTGATGCGAAGTTACATCAAGTACTGGACGGATCGAGCAATATTCAAAAGCGCATTATCAGCACTGATGCTTTGGGTTATAGAAAGGCTCATAATTGATCCCATTTTTTGGAACAGGAAACGAAAAAGGTCCGGATGACATCGTTGTCCATATCTTGAAATGAAAGACGCCACAATTATAGAAGCAGAGGTGGGAGAGCCAGTTGAAATCCAGGCACGAAGGGAGCATTCCCGAATTCTTACCGTTTGTAGAGGAAAATCAACAACAAAAGTGTTCATTTTGTGGTGGGTTACGCTATTACGTGATATAAGGGGGATATAACATACTGACATAACTACCGAAAAAAGGGCTGAACATTTGGTGCGCAATAGAATATGAGACATTGGGAAAGTACATAACAAAGGAGGTCAAAATGTCAAGCCAAAGCTTTCCCATGCTCGCAGAAGTCGATTGTAATTCAAGCAGCAACTGGCGATGGAG
>JAGHEC010000100.1 GCA_021159525.1 Deltaproteobacteria bacterium
CGCTGCCAAGGCAACTTTTGCCATAAAATCTGGACTGAAACTCTTCCGCATTTTCGGACCTCCTTTTTCCTCCAATAGCATAAAAAATGACTCTTAACTACTGGTCCGAAAAACCCAGTCCATTATAAGATAACCTGGCGATTGATAATGAAGATGGCAGTTGCTACCGTCTTGAAAATGGAGGCTGCCTGGAGGTCAAAAAATGAGAGTAGAGATCATTAAAGAGGGTGAATATTACAGAATCCCTGCCCTGAGCAGGGCAGGACTTACCAGAACCCGTTTCTTCGCTGAGATTCCAAACGAGCTGATTGTAAACAAGGCATCCGCGTCTTCGAACGAAACGCAAGGTGATTGGGAAAAACATTTGCAACCAACGGCCTTGTCCATACTGGCCACGCTGCGGGAAACCCGTCGAAAGGCATTGTGCGAGGCGCAAGGCGACACGGTTTTGCAAAGGCTGGAAATAGACCGAATCAACGCGGCTGAAGCGCGCCACCGGCTCAAGTATCTCAAGGGGGGCGAATAATGCCCGATCTCTTATTGGACGTGAACATCATTGTCGATCTTTGTGCCGAGCGAGTCCCATACGTGGGGCCCGCTCTTGAGGCGATCTCAAGATGTCAGCAGGAACAGGGAAGGTTGTGGGTCTACGCCGGTTCCGTACAGACTATCCATTGGGTTCTTGCTGCAGAATTGCGGCGCCAGGAAGAACAATCCGGCCGCACGCTGGGATGGACCAGTGCCCTCGACGCGAGCCGCAAAATTCTCAGAGAATTCACCGAAGATAAACAATGGCTGGCAGCTCTCGCCTATGAGGGCGATGTGTTTCAGTCCTCGGATCCGGAAGATGAACAGCTCATTCGTGCCCTGGACAGATTCGGTGATGGTGAAATGTTTTTGCTGACCCGGGACCAGGCTCTGCTTGAAAAAACCGCGAGAGCAATGAGCCCGGAACAGTTTCTCGCACGAGATTCGAACTCACGAAACGTGGATTTCATCGACCTAAAGAGCCAGCAGGATAAGCTCCGCCCTGCCCTAGAACGTAATATCCATCGGGCCCTGCATCACGGGCGATACATCATGGGACCGGAAATCCGGGAGCTGGAAGAAAGGTTGGCAGCCTTTGTCGGGGGGAAGCATTGCATCACCTGCTCAAGCGGCACGGACGCGCTTTTCATGACGCTTATGGCCTATGATGTTGGTCCTGGTGATGCAGTATTCACGACACCGTTTACCTTTATTGCCACAGCAGAGGCAATCAGTTTTCTTGGTGCAACCCCTGTATTTGTCGATATTGACCCGCGTACATTCAACATTGATCCGAATCAACTCGAGCTGGGAATAGAAGCCCTAATGTCAAATAATCCATCTATTCATCCCTTGCCTTCAGCCTTAAGCCCGAAGGGGATCATAACAGTCGATCTCTTTGGTCTGCCGGCAGATTATGACTCCATCAACGCTATTGCGCGTGAATATGGCCTCTTTGTAATTGAAGATGCAGCCCAATCCTTTGGCGCTGAATATCACGGCAAGAAAGCCGGCACACTAGCAGACATTGGCTGCACATCTTTTTTCCCTGCTAAACCCCTGGGGTGTTATGGCGATGGGGGAGCTGTTTTTACAGACGATGATGATCTGGCAGAGAAAATGCGCTCTATTCGGGTGCATGGAAAGGGATCAGACAAATATGACAATATCCGTATCGGTCTCAACGCCCGTCTCGATACCCTCCAGGCCGCGATCCTACTGGCCAAGATGGAAATCTACCCTCGGGAGGTACAACTCCGGCAAGAAGTCGCTGAACGGTATACCGATCTACTCAGCACTCAGTCCTCAGCACTCAGCACTCCCTTCATCCCCGAAGGGATGAAGAGCGCCTGGGCGCAGTATTCGCTCCTTGCCAGGGATGAGGCGTTGCGCCAGAGAATCCAGGAAAGACTAAAAGAGGCAGGCATACCCACTGCGGTTTACTATCCCAAGCCTTTGCACGTTCAGCCCGCCTTTTCATACCTTGGATATAGCCAGGATGATTTTCCTGTAGCCCTTGAGACCTCGAAGACAATATTCAGTCTTCCCATGCACCCGTATGTCAAAGATTGGGAGTTGGATAGGGTTTTGACCATTCTAAAAGAAGTGGAAAGGATATGAAGATCATAACTGTTATTGGGGCAAGGCCACAATTTATCAAAGCTGCTCCAGTCAGCCGCGCCATTGCCGAGCACAATCGCCTTACCCCTCACGCCTCACCCCTCACGGAAGTAATAGTCCACACCGGCCAGCACTTTAACGCCAACATGTCTGATGTCTTCTTTAAGGAACTGGATATTCCGAAGCCGGACTACAACCTCGGCATCAACAGCGCATCACACGGAGCCATGACCGGCCGCATGCTGGAAAAAATCGAGGAGGTTCTGATAAAGGAAAAGCCAGACTGGGTATTGGTCTACGGGGATACCAATTCTACTCTTGCCGGAGCACTTGCAGCTTGTAAGTTGCGTATACCTTTAGCTCACGTCGAAGCGGGTTTGCGCTCATTCAATCGAAAGATGCCGGAAGAACATAACCGGGTTCTGACCGACCACTGTTCCGATCTACTCTTCTGTCCCACAAAAACAGCCGTTAACAATCTTGAAAAAGAGGGCTTCAGCAACATAGCAAACAATGGTAAACTGATTGAGGAAGAGTTATCTGAAAAGGAACTTTCAGCTTTTCCTGCCCCGTGGAATCCGAAGGCCATTCCTCTGGGGAGCTTTCAGCTTTCACCTCTTGTTATCAACGTCGGTGACACCATGTACGATGCAGTCCTGCACTTTTCGCAAATGGCTCAAAGACGATCAACAATCCTTGAAGACCTGGGAATAAAACCAAAGGAATACCTGCTGGCAACAGTCCATCGTCCATACAACACAGACATCCCTGATAACCTTCAAGGCATTCTCTCAGCATTTCAGGCCTTGGACGAACCCGTCGTCTTCCCGGTCCACCCCCGCACGCGGCAAAAGATGGCCGATTTTGGTCTGCTCAATCCCCAATCCGCAATCAGCAATCCTAAATTTATTGATCCCGTCGGCTACCTCGACATGCTTATGCTTGAGCAGAATGTGAAGGCCACCCTAACCGATTCCGGCGGTATTCAGAACCCAGGTCCCTTGTTACATTCCTCGCTGTTGAATAGGTTGGCCAGCCTGCTGCGTATGTAGCAAGATTTTTGAGGCTTACCCGCATGGGTGTTCAAAAGGCGGTTATGAGGGGTTCGGAGTTACAGAACAGAAACCTGATCTTTGAGAATTAAGTTGACAAAGTTGCCAACGTCCCCCATTACACACAATATTTCACATCTCCACCACCACACTCTCTCCCTTTCTATTCTCCATGCTCTTTCTCCTACCCGCCCTACACTAATTTCTCAAGGGGTACGTGTCTCACTATCATTGGCACAGAGGGTAACGGCAAAATAAAACCACCTCCCCAATTCCCATGCTTTTTTTCTTGACAAAGGACCTTGTTCAGCATATAAACGCTGTTCAAATTTGAACAAATTAATTTTGTGTATTCCATATTCCAGCGATCTTATGAATCTTTCTGAAAAGGACTTCAAGGTATTAGATACCTTGGACAGCCGGGAGATTACCACTCAACGGGAGTTGGCTAAGCACGCGGGCATAAGCTTGGGCCAGGTTAATTACGTGCTCAAAAGCCTCCTGGACAAGGGGCTGGTCAAGATAGGAAACTTCCGCAAAAATCCCCGAAAAATCGGTTATGTTTATAACCTGACGCCAAAAGGCCTTGAGGCCAAGTCTGCCCTGGCGGCCAGGTTTGTCATGTCCCGCCTGAGGGAATACCACAGGCTCCGGGATAGATTGGCAGAGAGACTGGATACAATTGGAACAAATGGGCGTTTTCGCATCTTTTTTGTAGGCCCTTCAGTTGTGGCCCGCCTCCTGGATTCCATAATAAGAGAGAAAAAGCTGAACATAACCCTGGTAGGTCAATGCAGCGACCTTAACGATTTGAAGGATTACGATCAGGAATTCTTTGACGTGGTCATCCTCTTTGACAGGGTTGCAGGCGGGCAAAAAAGAATGGAAAAAGCCCAAGGAATTTCTCCGGATAAAGTAGTCCTTCTTTGGTAACAGGGTCACCAGGCATGTTTTCTGATCTCCGGGGCCGGTTCCAACCTGATCCTGTTCGTTAACCTTCTTAGCAAAATCAATCAATTACCTCAATTCATCAGATGTAACTGAGGGAACGGAGCCATGTGCAGTCCCTGAGACCTTTCCCGCCCGTCAGGGCGTGTTTCTGTTCTGATCCTGGGGTCCCTCTTCCAGGATCAGAACAAAACAAGGTTCATCCGGAATTTGCGTACTTTTAGTTTCAAAATAGAGCATAGCACAGGGGGGATATGTTGTTTTGTCCGGAGTGACCGGGGTAGAGCTTCCTCTTTTTGTGACTTATTCCTGGGGTAACTGCA
>JAGHEC010000217.1 GCA_021159525.1 Deltaproteobacteria bacterium
CCCCCGGGCTGACAGGGAATGAGTATTTGAGATGAAACAAACCAACTGCGCGCCGAGCTTTCTGTTTTGGGAAGCGCCACAACCCATCAATATGGCTCCCTTTCCGAACAGGCGTTGTGGTTCAGTTTGTTTGGCAAGGATTTCCACCAAATTAGGAGATCGAATATGAAAAGGCTATCCATTGGGCTATCCCTGGGAGTGGCTCTTTTGCTGATAATTTCCCTGGCTCAGGCTGAGGCAGGAGGAGTGGGCGCTACTCAGACGGGTTATTTGGATGAATGGTGGGCAGCATCAGTGAGTTCGCCCGATTGCATCGCTGTCCAAGCCATCCCGCTCGCTACCGATAATGTGGTGACGGGAGCCGTGATCTCGGGCAGTGTAACCGATTTGCTCGAAAACCCGCTCATTGGTATCCATGTGGATGCGGTTGACAACAGATGCGACGGAATCTGGCATGGGGCTGTGACGGACGAAAACGGCAATTACACCATTCATGTCCCTGAAGGGACCTATTATGTCCGGGCCTATGGCGCCGCCTCTCAGCAAAACTATATCGTGGAGTGGTGGGATACCGCGACCGGGACGTCCGACTGCCATCTGGCTGCGCCTGTGACAGCAACTGCCGGGCAGCCGACAGAAGCCATTGATTTTGATCTTGCACATGGAGGATTTGTATCGGGCCGGGTGACGGACGCCCAGGGCAACCCGATGGCCAATCTCCATGTTTTTGCCGTTTCCATGGCCTGCGGCGGCAACTGGCTGGGCGGGACAGAGACAGATCAAAATGGCGACTACCAGCTCACCGGCATGCCCGGGGGAGAGATCTACGTCACTGCATGCGGCTGGTGCTCTCGGCTTCCCTACGTCTCCGAATGGTACAACAATGTGACTGACTGCAACTTGGCCACACCCGTTCCGGTAACCGTTGAGCAAGTCACTGAGAACATCGATTTTTCCCTGGAGCAAGGCGGGATCATTTCAGGCCGGGTTGCCGATTTGGCAGACCAGCCGTTGAGCATGATCAGCATTGACGTTGTAGACCATAAATGCGACGGGAACTGGTACGGGGCTGCAACGGAGCCCAACGGAGAATATGGCGTTGTGGTTCCCCCGGGCGATTATTATGTCCGGGCATATGCCTCTCCTTCCCATCAGAACTACCTGCTCGAATGGTGGGACGGGCTGAGCGGAGCCCCTGACTGCAACCTTGCGGCCCCGGTAACCGCCACCGTTGGAGGGCCCGCGGGGAACATCGATTTTGCCCTCGCGCCCGGGGGTTCTGTATCCGGCAAGGTTACGGACGCGGATGGAAATGGAATAGCGAATGTTCACATGGCGGCCCATTCTCAGGCCTGCGGCGGCAACTGGCTGGGCGGGACAGAGACAGATCAAAATGGCGACTACCGCATTGCCGGTCTCCCCCAGGGAGACAATTACATTCATGCATGCGCCTCGTGTTCAGGGCTGAGTTACGCCAATGAATGGTACGACAACGTCGTCAACTGCAACGAGGCATCCCCTGTGGTCGTGGCGGTGGGTCAGGACTACCCCGGCGTCAATTTTTCGCTGGAGGAGGGAGGGAGCATCTCCGGGTTCGTGTATGCAGCAGAGGACGGCGTCACCCCGATAGCGGGCGCGACTGTGGGCGTAGAGATGTTCACCGGCGGATGGGGGATGGGGGCCGCGACCACAGGCCCGGACGGCAGCTACACCCTGACCAATCTGCCTACAGGGGAATACCGGGTCAATGCCTGGGCCGAAGGGCGTGCGCGCGAATACTGGCAGGATGTCCTGTGGCATCATCTGGCGAGCCCCGTATCCGTGGCCGGTGGAGAAGATACGGCCAATATCACCTTCACACTGGGTCCGGGAGGGAGCATTTCCGGGCAGGTGGCGACTGCCAATCCGGGGGCCCTGCTCGCGAATATCAGCGTCGAGGCCCATCGACAGGGTGACGAGGGCGCCGCCGGCGTTACCACTCTCCCGGACGGTACATACACCATTGCGGGTCTCCCCTTTGGGGACTACAAGGTGAATGCGCCCTCTACCGGCAGATGGGGCTCCGGCGACGATCAGTACGCCATCCAGTACCACGATCATCAGACAGATCCCAACAGCGCAACCCTGGTGAGCATTTCCCCGGGATTGCCGAACGCCACGGGCATCAATTTCGATCTATCCCCAGGCGGCGCCATCTGCGGGCATGTCTATGAAGAGGACGGCATAACGCCCATCTACAATGTGCATGTCTATGCCGTGGACCAGACGACCGGAAGCTGGATGGCCTACGCCAATACCGGCCGGGACGGCAGCTATTCCCTGGTGCTCCCTACCGGAACCTACCGGGTACGGGCCTGTCCTGCATGCAACGGCCTCGACTTTATCGACGAGTGGTTTGACGACGAGTTGTTAGAAAGCGATGCCACGCCCGTATCCGTTACGGCCCCCAATGACACGCCCAATATCGATTTTTCGCTCACCCGGGGAGGGACCATTCAAGGCCGGGTGACAGATCTCTCAGGCCATGGCCTTCCCGATGTCTGCGTGATGGCCTTTGCCAACCGGTGCTGGCAGGACTGGTCCGGATCGGGCCAGACCGATGCTGAGGGGAACTACACTTTCCGGGCGCCGGCCGGCGCCTACTATGTGGTGACCCACGCTGCATGCCAGGGCCCGAGCATCTACGTTGACGAATGGTGGAATGGGGCGCAGGGCACGGTCAACTGCAATAACGCCGTGGCCGTAAACGTCATCCTTGGCCAGACCACCGGCGATATCGGCTTTGCACTCCAGGAGGGCGGCAGGCTGTCCGGCACGGTGACGAGTGACGCCACCGGAGATCCAATCGAGGGCGTCCAGATCTGCGCCCGGCCGTTCCCCGGGGGCCCCGGTCCGTGCACCATGAGTCAGCCTGACGGGAGATACACCCTCAGCGGCGTCATGCCCGGATACCTCTGGGTCCGGGCCTCGGGCGGCGGCTACCTGACCGAATACTATGACAACAGCTACGATCCCGACTGGGCCACAGCGGTATGGGCGGCACAGGGACAGCCCACCGGCAGCATCGACTTTTCCATGGGCACTGCCGGTTCCATCTCAGGCACAATCTATCAAAGCGACGGCGTCACCCCCCTGCCCTTTGCATGCGTGGGGGCCTACATGCACCCGTGCGCCAGCAATCGGTTCGCAGGGGCCCAGGCCGACGAAAACGGCAACTATACGATCCCGGGCCTCCCGCCCCAGGACTACTATCTCAGGGCCAATGCCGCATGCGCCGTGCCCCAGCACTACGAGCTGGAGTGGTGGAATACGGATACGGGCACGCTCGCCTGCGACCAGGCCGGGGCCGTCGCCGTCAACTCCGGCCGGGATACGCCCGGCATAGACTTCTCTCTGAATCCCTCGGACGCTGTCTATCCCGGCCCCGCATTCAACTGGGCCCATGTCTTTTCCGCACATCAGGCGGATGGAACCGTCCGGACCATTTTTGTCGCATCCATCACCGGTCCCGGCCCGGAGGACGTGGCCTCCTTTACGGTCACGGGGCCTTCCGGGCTATTTCACCTGAGCCTGAATCAGACGCCGTTCAGGCAGCTCGGCAATTTCTATTCAGCCGGTCTGGATGTTGTGGCAGACGACGGCACGTACAAGTTTACGGTTACCGACAGCCTCGGCCGTATTGCCACGGTTGAGCGGGAGTTCACCTACGATTCCACCCTGCCGCAGGTGGATGTCAACACCATGAAGGTGAACGGCATGGACGATTACGCCTATGTGGGGACCGCGACCCCCACCCTGACCTGGGCTCCGGTCGAGTGGCCGGGCGCCCCCGGATATTACCAGGCCTTTGTATATGACTATGACGGCCGGGCCATATGGTATTATGGCACAACCGAGGGCACGTCTGTCGCCGTCCCCGAAGGCTTTCTCCAGCCCGACACGGCCTATTACTGGTGGGTCAGGACCTGCGACATCCCCGAAAGCGGAGAGAGCGGCCAGAACCGGCGGTACAGTGAAACCCGATACTTCTACACCGGCACAATGGACACCCCTGATTTGAGCAACTCACATAATATGCTCCTCTCCTATTTCACGCCGGACAACGGATGGGCCAACTGGTTCGGGATCACCCGCACCAACCTGGCCCCATGGGATATCGGTTTCTACAATGTCGCCGGGCCGGAAGGGACTGTGTACAATTACAACGGGCATGTCTATATGTTCTGGCATCCTATGTTCTACCACTGCTGGGCCCCGGGTCCGGCCCCCATGCCTGAAGGGACCTATGCCTTCGAACTGGAGGATCGGGAAGGCAATCGGGCCGAGCTGAACAAGGATTTCGTGCACAATCCCGCTGCACCCATCCCGGAGGAGACACGCTTTCCGGCAGCCAATGCCTACGCCTATACCGCGACCCCTACCTTCAGGTGGTCTGCCCCTGCAGTAGAGGCAGGCGAAACAGAAGATCCGATCGCCTATTATTACAATCTCCGCATATACGATTATCACTCACGGGTTCACTTGTATTCGTCGCCAACCATCACCGAGACATCATTCACCCTCCCGGAAGAGGTCGTGCGCAGTGCTCCGCCCGGCGCCTATAAATGGGAGATCCGGGTCTATTCGGATACGACCCATGACAATGCGGTTTTCTCGTCCCGGCGCACTATAAACCTGCCGCCCCTGTCCCGGTACGACTATGCCCTTCCCACCGGGACCGGAGATCCCATGGATTACGTGCTTTTCACCGTTCCCCTTTACATGGGGAAAGGCGCAGACCTGCTCAAAGCCCTGGAGGAGCAACTGGGGGCATACGACCCGCCCACGCCCTGGCGCATCTTTGGCTATGATGTCACCAGGAGCGGCGACTATATCGAGATCAACTCCGACCGGTTCGCGACCATGAACATCGAGCCCGGCATGGCCTACTGGATCATTTCCGTATTTGCAGACAAGAGCGTGCAGTTGGAAGGGGCCCCCGCGACCCAGACGACCTATTACGAGAGAAAACTCCATCCAGGATGGAACCTTTTCTCCCTGCCGTGGCCGGACACCAACATCGATCTGGGCAATATCGCGGTCTCAGACGGGGTCCACACCTACTGGCTCATCAGCCAAAGCAACAACCTCACCCTGCCGTACATCTGGGGGTTTGACCGCGAATATGTGCTTCTGGAAGATGCCGGCGACGTGGTGGAGGCAGGAAAGGGATTCTGGATCAAGGTCTCAGAGGTCTCAGCGAATCCGCCGAGGACCGTCAAGGTCCTGATTCCGCCCGACAACAATGGCGGCCATTTTCCTGTGGACGGCGGGCCCGAGATCGTTCTGCCTTCGGTGAGGACCTACGAACTCCCGCCGCCGCCCCCTGGCGGATACCCGGCCGTGCCTGCGCCGGACGTCAAGGCCAACGGTGAGGACGGGACAGTCACGGTCCCGTCCGGGACCCGGGTCTCGGTGGCCATCGGCCTTGACCCGGGAGAACAGGCCGGGCAATGGGCCGACTGGTGGGTGGCCGCCCGCACCCCTTTTGGATGGTTCAGCTATGTGCACCCGAACGGATGGCAGCCTGGGATTCACTGGGCGGCCCAGGCCCCCCTGTTCACAATTTCGCCCCTGTTCGACGTCCTGAACATGCCATTGCCGGCGGGCAGTTACACCTTCTATTTTGCGGTGGACAACAACATGGACGCTAATCCCGACGCCACCTATGTTGATTCAGTGGATGTGCGGGTGGAGTGACCCCGATGGCGCGAGAGCGCGGCTTCGGACCCTGCGGAACTGTCGGCAGGCGCAGAAAAACCGTGGATATTGGCATCAGACAATGGAAAACAGGACCAGATACCCTTCGGGAAGGAGTTCTAAAATGAGGCGTTTTATAAAGACGAGAGGCAGCATCCTCGCTGCTTTTTTCAGCCTGGTCTGTTTTTTCGCCCTAAGCGGGTGGGCATTCGGGGAGACCCAGATACTGGGGGGCGTAGAAACCGAGGGCACGCTCAAGATCAGCATCTACGACAACGGCGACATAGGGGTCCATCGCTATGTGGGAGGTGGATGGCAGCAGCAGTGGTATAATGGCAACTGCAAGAGCACCCTCACCTACATCAACGGGACCGACTATGCGGTGGAAGGGAGTTATTACAACGGCGGCTGGTTTGATGCCGATGCAATGGCCCTCATTACCGTCAGCAACACCAGCACGGTTGATACGGCCGTGCTGATCCTCGAAGGGGCGGGCGTGGTCAGGCTCACCCAGACCATCTATTATCCCGCGGGCGCGGCCCATTTCAATATCCGGTGGGAAATTCAAAATCTGTCGAGCGATACAGTCAACGATTTGCGCTTTTTCTCGGGCGGCGACACCTATTCCTCTGGGGACGACTGTGGATCCGGTTTCTGGCATGCCACTGAAAACGCCGTGGGCGTGACAAAGGTTATCGGCGGCGAGGAGCAGTACATGGTCATCCAGGGAAACACCCTTCCCCATGCCTATGAAAGCCGGTTTTACGGCGATGTCGGCAACAGCGTGGTGGCCAATGCCCTGACCAATGCCATTGATCCCGGTTATGTGGATAACGGCATGGCCATGGAATGGCGCAAGGACAGTCTGGCCCCCGGCGACACATGGACCATTGAGGCCACTGAAAAATTCGTCACCAAAGAGGTGTCCAACATCTCGGTGACCGCGCCCGTATCCAGCCAGGTGGCCCCGGGCAGCAGCGTGGATCTGACCTACACAGTGGCCAACCTGACAGAGACGGCAACGAGCGTTACATTGAATGAGAGCATTGATCTGGAAGGCTGGACCGCTGTCATTCTATCCCCTTCCTCTCCCTTTAACCTCCCCGGCAACGGCGCCCAGGAGGTCCTGATCCAGGTCGCGTGTCCGCCAGGGACCCCGCTTGGCACGGTGGCCAAGGTTGCCCTGGAGGCAACGAGCGATATCGGGAGCGCCAGCGATTTCTGCAGCGTGGAGGCTGCCCGGGTCCCGACCATCACATCGCATCCGTCAGACTGCTCGGTGTGCATAGGCGAAAGCGCCTCCTTTTCCGTAACCGCTGAGAACGCCGACTCATATCAGTGGCAGGAGTTTACAGGCGCGTGGCGGGATGTGATCAACGAAGGGGTGTACAGCGGGGCAACGACCCCCACATTGAACATATCCAGCGCGGCCGGGGAGATGAACGGCTATCAGTACCGCTGCGTGGCCACAAACGAGTATGGAAGCACGGAAAGCAACACTGCAACCCTTACGGTCAGGAGTTGCGGCCCGGTTGCCTTTTATGTGGACATCGTGAACGGAAACGACGGGAACAACGGGAGCAAGGAGGCCCCGTGGAAGACCCTGCATCATGCGATTGCCGCTTTGAACGCGGCGCTTCCCGGGAGTTACGTCCTTCACATCGCCCTGGGGACCTACAGCACGGGAAATGGCGAGGCGGATGCCGCCTTGATTCTTACACAGAACAACGTGACGATCATCGGTGCGTCTGGAAGCGGTCCGGTGTTGGACGGCGCCGGCGCGGTCAACTGGACCTACGGCCTGGAGATTGCCGGGTCGAACGTGACTGTCGAAAACCTCTATGTGACCGGGTTTGACAATGAATATGCATGCGGGATCTTGATCTATTCGGCCTCGGGGAACGCTCTGAAGGGCTGTAACTTGTATGGCAATTATCAGGCTGTCTCCATTTACAATGCCGACAGCTGTATCGTTACGGGTTGTGAGATTTATAACAACACGGACGACGGGATTGCCATAGACGGAAGCGCCAACAGTATCATCACGCAGAACAGGATCCACAGCAATACCGGGGCTGACAGCGATGGGATCATTGTCGAAGGGTGCAGCCCGAAGATAAGCAGAAATGAGGTGTACGACAATACCTTCAACATTGCCGTGGCGGCCGATGAAAGCGAGATTGCGTCTCCTGTCATCTCCAACAACGTGGTCTATGAGTTGACTCCCGGCACGGTCTCGCACGGGATCCTCGTCTCGAGCGACGCCGCCGCCGCGGCATCGCCCACCCTGCATCACAACACCATTGACGGGGGTGAATATACGGGCATTGCCTTGGAAACATATGGAACCGGCGCCGTCAATCCCACCATTAAATACAATATTGTCACTAATTTCCGCCAGTACGGGATCCATAACAGCGGCGGAACCCCTGTTCTCGACTACAACGATGTCTGGAACAACAGCACAAACTATTCCGGGTGTGAGGCAGGAACGAACAGTATTTGCGAAGATCCCCTGTACGGGAGTTACCAGTTGCAGAGCGGCTCTCCCTGCATCGACCGGATTCCGCCTGAGTGCGATCCGGCGGGCGTGGACTATCCCGGATATTCCAGGCCAAAGGGAGACGGCAAAGACATGGGGGCCTACGAGTTTGTGGGGACCGTTGAATATCCATATACCCTGCCCGGGGGAACCGGTCTGGTGACGGATTACCGGATATTTACCGTGCCCCTTGACATGGGGACCGGGGCTGATCTGCAAAGGGTGATGGAAACCGCTTTAGAGAAGTATAACGATTCTTACTGGCGCGTGTTTGCCTATCTTGGCGGGAACTACCTGGAGATGAACACCCCGGCGTTTGACGCCCTCCAGGTCGTCCCCGGCATGGGATTCTGGATTATTACCCTGTACACAGATCCGGTTCCGTTTGAGGGGGGCATCGCTCCGGACGGTGTGCCGTATGAGCTGAGCCTGCCCCCGGACTGGAGCATGGTCGCACTGCCGTGGGTGAACACCCCCATAGACCTGGGAAACATCTTTGTAACGGACGGGATCAGCGTCTATCCCGTTACCGATCCCTCCAATCCCCTGACCCAGCAGTGCGTATGGGACTATACCGGGGCCGGACCCTACTCAGGCTACGAAAAACGGGACGCCGGTTCCTATACCCTTCAGTGCGGAACCGGCTATTTCATCAAGGTCCTGAGCGATTCCCCTGTCAGGCTCATCATCCCGCCCAACAATGCAGTGGGGGCTTCCCTGTTCCCGAACCGTCCTGAGAGGGCGCCGGCGACGGTGGGCCACGACGAGGAACCGCCGCCTCCGCCGGGGGGACCGACCCCTGACATCAAGGCCAACGGCCAGGACGGGTCTGTGACGCTTTCTGCCGGGGCCAGCGCATCCATTACGGTGAATCTTAACCCAGGCGACCAGGCCGGAAAGAACGCCGAGTGGTGGGTGGCTGCGGCCACGCCGTTCGGGTGGTTCAGCTATGTGCATCCGGCAGGGTGGGAGCCCGGCATCGTTCGCACCTTCCAGGGCCTCCTGTTTGAGATCCTTTCGCCGGTGGAATTGTTGAATCAGGCTCTTCCACCAGGTGATTATATCTTCTATTTCGCCTTGGACGAGATTGCGGACGGCGCGCCCAATATTACCTGGTACGATGCCGTGAACGTCAGGGTCGAGTAAAAGCCGCTGTTGATTCGACGCAGAACAACAGAGGATCCACATTGACGCCCGCAGAATGGCTGTGTATCATGTAAGCGACGCGATGACGTGAAACAGACAGGCAAAACTCTGGAACAATATTAAGAGAAATGGAAACCCAGAGCCTTGAAGAAGTGAAAAAGGTCATTCTGACGCAGCTTCCCCATCTGATGGAGACAGAGCCGGAGATTCGTGACCTTATCCTGCGCATGACCCGCGACCATTATGCCGGAAAACAGGAGACTGAAAGCCGTTTCGACCGGGTGATGGACGAACTGAAACGGGACCGTGAAGCCCAGATGAAAAAATGGGAGGTTCAAGAACAGCACTGGGCTGCCTGGGAAAAGAAGTGGGAGGAGGAAAGAGAGGCTCAGGAGAAAAAATGGGAAGCTCAGGAGAAAAAATGGGAGGAAAACCAGAGATCCATTAACCAAATACTGGCCGAGATCAGGCTGCAAAACCATAAATACGATTCGACCATCGGCGCCTTGGGGGCCAGATGGGGCCTTCACTCTGAATCGGCATTCCGAAACGGTCTGAGGGCCATACTGGAGAGGTCCTTTGGCGTGAAAGTCGAGCGTTACGAGGACGTTGACCGTGAAGGAAAAGTATTTGGCCGTCCAGAGCAGATTGAAATGGATGTGATCGTTCACAACGGGACCTTAATCCTGTGTGAGATCAAATCCTCCATGAGCAAATCAGATCTCTATTCTTTCTGGCGGAAGAAAAATTTCTACGAGGAAAAACATGGTCGCAAGGCCTCCCGGACCATGGTCATCTCGCCCATGATAGAGGATGCTGCCAAATCCGCGGCAAAGGAGCTCGGAATCGAGGTCTACGGGTATGCCGAAGATATTAAGACCTGAAAGATAAGACCATGCACGCATCCACCGTTTCAACGCCGCTGTCGGAACTGAATTCTCGATACGATTTTCTCCTGCCCGCGGGATCAGGTGGAAGATCTTGCATAGTGAAGTTCGGTTGTATTTCGTCCGCAATTCCGTGGAAAAAAAGGAAGGTCGTATCACCTCAATAATTAGGGGGATAACTGCGAACCTGGTGCCGGGCAGAAGAATTTTTCTTCCGCTCCGGGCCTCCGGGCTGGTCTCTTGAGTGACTTGTCTGCGGGGGACACCCGCCTGCCAAGGCCAATTGAGCGTTCTTGCCAAGACTTTCGTCCCGTGGATCTGCGATGGCAGAAGGAGGTAACATGGGTAACAAGGCAATGGCGGGCAGGCTTGCCCCTTTGGCATTCTCG
>JAGHEC010000015.1 GCA_021159525.1 Deltaproteobacteria bacterium
GACTTGTAATAGTCTTTATGTAAAGGCGGCAAAGGACTACCGTCTTATGAGAGTATGTCCTTGGGGCTGGATCAGAACGAATTCGAACGCTCTGCCGCCGTTCTGAGGAGCTGTAACCGGTTTTTGTCCCGTCTTGGAGGGGAGGCAGTGACCCCCTGCGGGCGGGCTGGAGTGTTTCGCGGACTTGGACAAAACCTGTTAGGTTCCGGCTGTCAGGGCGTTTTATGGATTGACGAGTTGTAGATGGTGGTTATGGCTTTTGACCTCTGACTTCTGAAATCAGGAGAGCGGCGATAATGCGAGTGATGATTTGGATGATGTTGGCGATCTGGTGGCCCATATGCGCGGCGGCCCACGGGGGAGTTCCATTCCTGGCTGAGAACGCAGAGGCCTCCCATGGGACGCCTTCCCTGGATGAGGGGATCGATACGCTGTCTGCCTCTCTCACGAAGGAGATTGCCGCAAGATATTTTCATGCTGAAAAAAAGCCGGTGATCAAGGTCGCTGTATTTGATTTTACGAATCATGCCGGGGATGTCACCGTAGGGACTCGTTATGTGTCCAACCGGATCAGGTTAGGCTTTGGGAACAACCCCCAGTTTTCCATCTGCCTGCCACAAACCCCCTCCGAGAAGGAAATTATCTGCGGGGCCGAGGAATTTGAACGGCATCGGTCCTTGAGAGAGCGCCTTGTGGGCGAGATGAAGGCGGATGTGTATGTGTTCGGTCGGGTTTCTATATCGGATGCGGCAAGCATGGTCTGCGAGGTGAATCTGTGGGGTGTTATGCCTCCGTTTGACAATTACAACAACATCAAAAACCTGAGAAAGGTTGAAGACAACGAGTGGGCTGTCGGTGAGCAGGCCCTGTCCCCTATGGTGTGGAGGACCGGGTTGACCTCCTCGGGCCTGGATTTTTTCACCCAGGTCCTGGTTTCCAGGTCGGCGGAGGAGGGCCTCGGTCTTCAGGAGAACCTGGGGGAGGTCATTTTTCTGTCCCAGCCCATGTGCGACGATCTAAATCTTGCTTGGCAGGTGAGGGCCGACGGCATGGTGTACGATGTGCGTAAGGAAAGCGATGCGGGAAGCCTTCGGAGCCGTACCGGACAGATCATGCAGAGCCGGGTCAAGGGCCTGGAGACCCTGAAGGAGCTCAGCTACATCATTAAGAATGTAGGGCTGGTGATCCGGGAAAAGCACGGCTCTGCGCGCCAGCTTGAATTTTATGTGGTGCCTAAGAAGAGTCCCTTCTATTTTATTCCGTACGAGGCAGGTGAGGCCGGTCTTCGGTTCATGTACCTTTGGGCTGACCGGGGCCTGAGCAAGAGTGCGTCCTCCCATGAAAGCGGGAAGGGGTGGAAATTGCATGTGGCCGAACAGGATTACCGGGTCCTTATGCCGGTGGGGACCCACACGGCTACAGCCACTATCGAGCCTGTCGCTGAAAGCGAATACGGAACCAAGAAACCGCGCTCGGAATATGTGTCGCGATTTAAATTCGCTGTCTATCCCGGCCTGAACGTGTATGTCATCAATTATGTTTACCGGAGAGATCGGCCTGAGATTTTTGTTCGGCGACTCGAAATAAAAGGATCACGGGATGTGCCCATAGAGGCGGTGAAACGGATAACGGAGGTTTATCGCGTGTATGGGGAATAGTAAAGAAAATCAAAATCCTGATGACCCGGAAAAGGGCAGGGGGGATTTTTATGAACCTGGATTTTCGTAAAATGCTCCGGTATGGTTTCCGGCTGTTGATTGCCGTTTCAGCGTTCCTGGTGTCTGCCTGCGCCACGCCTCCGGAAACAAAGGTCGGGGAGGCTGACAAGGCCCGGGACGCTGTGGTTATTCAGTCTGTCCGCACTGAGACCGGCGGTGAGCGAACCATTGTCGCCTTTGTTTGTTCAGCCCGGACCACGTGTGAAAGGCCGCGTGCGCTTTCCCATCCCGGAACTCTTTCCTTTGTCATCAAGGGAAGACCGGCCAGCGATCTTCCAAGAGATATCTCCATCCGGGAGGGGCCGTTAGAGAAGGTCTTGATTCGCGAAAAAGGGCCGGAACAGACCGAGGTGTTGATTTATGCCCGCCATGAGGTGAGCCGGACCCGCCTGGCCACTGAAGGCAAGCATATCCTCTTCGAAGTCGTTCCGGCCACGTCCGAAAAGGCCGAAGCGCTCCGTCCCGGCCAGGAGCCCGGGTCCCCATCTCCGCCCCGGATTGTGGCGGCCTCAGTGATCCAGCGGCCCGGCAACAGGACGCGGTTCAGGGTTGCCACGGACCGGGAGGCGGATTTTAACGTTAAGCTGGATGGGACCAATCTCTTGGTGGACCTGGAAAAGGGCGCGATCAATGCCGAAGTCTTAAAGAATCTGGAATCCAAATACGATCAGGGCGCCATTGAACGGGTGGAGACCTCTTATTCATTAGAGGAACCTTGCGTGTCTCTCCGTCTGGTCTTGCGGGACCTGGTCCCTTATCATGTTTTACAGGGCGGGAAAATGTTGGAAATCGATTTTGATGCGGTGAAGGCCGAACCTGCCCCTGGGAACCCGGCCAAACCGGCAGAATTGCCAGCGGCCGCGCCCGCGTCAAAGAGACAGGCCGAATCGCCTTTGCCGGCTGCCGTTCCCCAGATTACGGAAACGTCCGCCGGGGGTAAAGACGTTTTGCAGACACCCGTCGATTCCCGGGCCGGAATTTTCGAGGCTACCTCCAGACAGTATGCCGGGCAAAAGATGAGCTTCGATTTTGTGGATACAGACATCCGCAATATCCTTCAGTTGATATCCGAGGTGGCGGGGATCAACATCGTCTGGGGAGAAGATGTGGGCGGAAAAATCTCCATGAAGCTTGAAAGCGTTCCATGGGATCAGGCCTTGGAAATGATCCTCCGGCCCAACGGCCTGACCTATCAGATTGAAGACGACGTGCTCTGGGTAGTCCCCAAGCAAAAGCTGCGCGATCTGGAGATCAGGGAAGACAAACGCAAGGGAGCGCTCATGGCCGCCAAGCGGCTTCAGGGGATTTTTGAGGCCAAGATTTTGGAATTCATCACGATTCGCCACAGGAAGGCGGCCGATGTCTTCAAGATGCTGATAGGCGATCAGACTGCAACACCGCCCATCCCCCCGGCCCTGGACATCGAGAGCGCGGAATCGGAGGAAAAGGAAGAGGGAGAGGAAGAAAAAGGAAAGAAGGTCAAGATCTCGACCCTGGATCTCTATCTTTCTTATGATGCGGGCACCAATGTAATCATCGCCAACGGGGTCAGGGCCAAGGTGGAGAAGGTTAAGGAATTGATCTCCAAACTCGACATTCCTGAAAAGCAGGTTCTCATTGAGGCCCGCGTGGTGGATGCCTCGACTACCTTTGCGCGGGATCTGGGCGTCCAGTGGGGTTCGCTTGAAAGGGATGAAGAGGGCTCTCCGCTTCGGCCAGGCATTAAAAGGGAGTGGTACAATGCCGGCGCCATGTTCAGCGGAATTGGGCAGTTTTCAACCAATGCGCCCAGCCAGTGGGCGCCCAACATCGGCATGGCCTTTGGGTGGATCACCGACAGCGGTCTGGGATCCCTTGCCCTGGATGCGTCTCTGGCGCTTGCCGAGTCGGATGGAAAGGCCCGTATCATTTCCGCGCCCAAGGTCTTGACCGTCAACGGCCGGGAGGCCACGATATCAAGAGGTGAAACGAGATACATCGGGGTCAAGACACAGGATACCCAGCAGATAGAAGACAAAGAGGCGACCCTTTCCCTTACGGTGACCCCCACAGTGAGCGCTGACAACTCCCATGTGACCCTCGATGTGGTGGTCACGGACGACCGTCCGATGGAACCTACCGGAAATCCCAACGACTATGGGGGCAAGACTGTCAAGAAAATCGAGAGCACCCTTTTAGTGCGAACAGGCGAGACCGTGGTGATCGGGGGCATTTACGCCCACAGTGAAGAAAAATCAGAGACGGGTTTTCCGTGGGCCAGGGACATTCCGCTCCTGGGCTGGCTCTTCAAGGCCGAGAGGAAGGTCTCTGAGAAACAGGAACTCCTCATTTTTCTCACCCCCACGATCCTGAACGTCTCCAATACCGGGGGTACATAGGCCGCTTAATGGGGGACAGGGCGGACATGCTTCGTTTGCGTCATGCAGTTTGGTGGATGGCTCTGATCTGCTGGGCAGCAGGGCTTGCCGCGTGCGCCCAAGACAGCGCGGTTCGGGATAAGCGCGTCAAGGCCCTTCGGGACATGGGCAATGCCATGGCCACGGAAGGAAATCTGAGGGGGGCCCTGGGAAAGCTGTTGGAGGCCGTTAAGATAGACCCGGACAAGGTGGAGTTGAATCATGAGATTGCAATCTTGCTGCGGAACCTGGGGCAGTATGAGCTTTCTCTTAAATATTTTCAGCGGACCCTGAGCCTGGACCCCAAGTTCTCGGAGGCCTGGAACAACCTGGGCACCCTTTATCTCCTGATGGAAAGATGGGATTCTGCCATCGACTGCTTTCAGAAGGCGCTTGCAGATCTGCTTTACAAGACGCCCCATTACGCCTACAACAACATGGGCTGGGCCTATTACCGGAAGGGCGATTATGACAGGGCCATCCAGAGCTTCCAGCAGGCCATCCGGTTGTCCCGTTCCTATGCAGTCGCGTATGCTAATCTGGCCCGGACCCGTCAGGCAAAGGGCGAGCTGGATAAGGCTGTCGAGGCCTATAACCAGGCGGTTTATTATGCGCCCAGGGATGCAGGCGCCCATTTGGAATTGGCCAAGGTCCTGTTAAAACAGGGGAAGATGGAAGAAGCCAAAGAGGAGCTGAACCTGGCCGTCTCGGCCGATCCCATAAGCCGGGCTGCCAATGAGGCACGAAAATTGCTGAAAAATTTGGTAAAAAAATAGCGGGGGAAGGGCTATGCATAGAAATAAAGTGATGGGGACCATGCTGGCGGGTGCTTTGCTGTTAAGCCTCTTGGTATGCCTTGGAGGCTGCGGCGGCGGGGGCGACTCCGGGGCTGTGGCCGGCCAGACGGGTACGATTACATTGGAGGTGAGCGCTGTGAGCATGCCTGCCGACGGGAGCAGTTCGGTGGTGATCAAGGCCACCGTGAAAGACAGCGCCGGCAACCCGGTTCGTCACTTCACCGAGGTCAGGTTTGCCACCACCCTTGGCCGGTTCATGAACGGCGGGACCGTCTTTACCATGCAGACTCAGCCCCCCCTGGACGAAAGGGGCTGGCCTGATCTTGACGCAGATCCTACGGGAATTGCCGAGGCGGCCCTGATTGCAGACACGAGGCCGGGAAGCGCCAAGGTGACGGTTACCTCCAACAATGTGTCCCAATCGGTCTATATCACCATGACCGGCGGCGCTGTTGCCATCAGCCTGGCAGCCGACCCGCTGCAGATCCCGGCCGACGGGTTGAGCGCTTCCTCAATCACGGCAACGATCACCGACGCCAATGGCCTTCCCGTCACGCCCGGTACCGCGGTGACCTTCTCTACCTCGCTGGGCACATTCCAGAACGGGGAAACCACCTGCGAGGTTGCCACATCGGGCAGCGCCGGAACGGCGACGGTTTCCCTCATGTCTGCCACACAATCAGGGTCTGCCCTGGTATCTGCTGAGAGCAACGGGGTTACCCAGTCCGTATATGTGGGTTTTGGGGGTGCGCCCGTAGCTATTGGGGTAACCGCCGAGCCTGCCAGCATCTGGGCGGATGGACAAAGCTCTTCCGTTATCCAGGCGACCCTGACCGATGCTTTGGGGGGGCCTGTGACGCCGGGGACCCAGGTCACATTCATTACCAATCTGGGCCGATTCGCAAACGGCAGCGCCACCTATACCGTGTGCACCCTGGACACAACCGGGATAGTGACCGCCTCGCTCATGGCCGGAAATACGACTGGAACAGCATGCGTAACGGTTACGGCTAACGGCGTCAGTCAATCGGTTTATGTGTCGCTTGTGGAAAAGGGAGGGACGCCTTTTTGTATGACCTTGAGTGCGGATCCGGACAGCATCGCAGCGGATGGGTATTCTTCTTTGAAGATTACGGCGGCCCTTGCCGACAGCCTCGGCAATCCGGTCGATCCAGGGACTCAGGTCACGTTTTCCACCACCCTGGGGAAGTTCAGCAACAATGAAAAAACCTACACCGTTACCACCCCGGATCTGACCGGCACGGTGTCTGTTTCCCTTATCTCCGGCACAACCTCCGGGACAGCCCTGATCAGGGCAACGGCAAGCGGCGTGACCCAGAGTGTCTATGTGGTGTTCAGCGGCAGCGGCGTGACCCTCACCATTGCAGCCGTGCCGACAAGCCTTCCCGAAGATGGAACCGCTGACATTACTGTCACAGTGACAGACAGCGCGTCCAATCCCTTGCCCGGTGCACCTGTGGACATCACCATTGTGGAAGGCTCAGGGACCTTGTCCCCTGCTCCGCCGTGGAACACCGGGACTGACGGAAAGGCAACTGGGACCTTCACCCTTATCGGCAAGCAGAGCGTCAGGCTCAGGGCCGAAAGTATGGGGGCGAGTGCGGAAGCCGCCATCAACTGGCTCAGGTACACCTTTGACATGAACGCTGATCCAGCATCCATCCAGGTGGGGGGGAGGACCAGCAGGATCACCGCTTTGCTCCAGGAGAATGGTATCCCTGTGTCAGGGCAAACTGTCACATTCGCCACGACGCTGGGCACGGTGGCCCCCCTCCAGCAGGCCACAGGCCGGGACGGAAAGGCTACCACCATCCTGACTTCCGGCGACGAGACCGGGACTGCGACCGTTACCGGAGCTGTGACGGTCGGGGGATCTCCCCTGTCCGCCTCCACCACGGTGTCCATCGGGGGCCCTGCCTCGGAAACAGCCGGGATTTTTGCAAATACGACCGGTTCCGGATTCCCGGCCCAGGTTGCCATCGGCATGGACGAGAGCTCCATAAAAGAGACTGCCGAGAGCCTTGAAGTGCTGATTACCGCACTGGTACTGGATGAAAAAGACAATCCCGTTCCGGACGATACGGCGGTTCACTTTGCAGTGGAGGCCGTTGGGTTCAACGAGGACAGGGATCATGACGGGATCATCGACTGCTGGGACAGCCTGGGTCAGCGCATGGCATGTCCTCCCAGGGGCGCGCGGGGATTCGGCAGGACATGGTTCAGCGATGATGTGAATCAGGACGGCGCCATGTTCAGCCTGGGAGGTCCCATGGCCCGGACCGAGGACGCCAACCAGAACGGGATCCTGGATTCCGGAGAGGACCGAAATGCTAACGGCGTGCTTGATCCCATTCAGACCTGCACCATCGTCAATGCCGCTCTCACGCAGAACGGCGTGGCGAGGACCGCCCTGACCTATCCCCGCAACCAGGCCGGCAATATCGCGGTCAGGATCACGGTCCTTGCAGGGGCTGTGTCCAATTTCTCGGATTTCATCCTGCCCTGCACCCAGGGCATGACCCATGGCGGGACGTGTGGGGGCGAATATTAGATGCCGGGATGCGGAGATGCGGAGATGATGGGGCCGGGGGGATTTGCGCTTGAGATTTGTCTTGAAATTGGCGATAGTAAAGAAATCAGGCTGGATTGAGCTGTTACATTTATGCCACGGTCCTGAAAAAGGAGGGGTCATGATGAAAAAGATCTTGGTTTGGATGTCCCTGGTGTTGGGGGTCGTTTTTATTCCAGGCGCCTCCCTGGCTGCCGACCTCCCTGTTACGGATATCAAGGCGGCGGGAACGGATGGCCCGGTCTTGATTGGCCCGGCCATGCCCGTTGACATTACGGTGTCACTCAATCCGGGTGATTACGCCGGCGCCCTCGCGGAGTGGTGGATCGCGGCGGATACTGATGCCGGCTGGTATTTTTATGACAGCGCCTTCAACTGGGTGACGGCGGTAGTCCCTGTAGGGAATATCCCCTTGCTTGCGCTACCTGCCAGATCCATTCTGAATATAGACCTGCCGCCCGGGACCTATACCTTTTATTTTGCCCTGGACAGCGTTCTGGATGGCCTTCCCAAAAATATCGTGGCGTCGGACCAGGTCCGGGTCACCTCCTCGGCAGCGGGTCCCGATGCTGTCTACCTGAGTTCAAGCCCGTCCAGGATCCTGGCAGATGGGACCACCTATTCCAATATTGTAGCAGAGGCAAGAGGGGCTGATGGAAAACATGTTCCGGACGGAACCACAGTTTATTTTGCCGCTACGGCAGGGACCCTTTCAGCCAGCCAGGCCACTACGGCGGGTGGGTATGCTGCGGTAACGCTCACCAGTAGCGCCCATGCGGTAACTGCCACGGTCTGGTCACCGGGAGATGCTGTTACGGGCAGGGCTAATGTTGAGTTTGTTCCCACGGTCAAACAGATCACGCTGACCGCAGAACCTGCAACGACTCTCGCAGGCAGCGGGACTTCCACAATTACAGCGACCCTCAAGGACGGGTTTGGCAATCCATCGCCGCGGGGAACGAGCGTGACGTTTACGACAACCCTGGGGTCTTTTGATCAGGCGACCAAGACCGTTGAGAACGGTTCAGGAACGGTCTCGACGCATGTGAGCAGTACCACAGCCGGCATCGCAACGATTAAAGCCGCAGCAGGTGGAGTTGCATCCCCAGGGGTCACAGTGACGTTTGTTGGTGCGTTCGAGGTTGTGCTCCCGGTGGATGATCCCCAAAACGCGCATACGCGAACTCCTGCCTCCCTGGCAGTTACCCCGGATAACGCATTTATCAAATTTAACACGGGAAGCCCCTCCACCATTTATCGATATGATTTAGGATCGTTTTTGACAGATGGGTTTCAGCCCGGGGACGCCATCATGGTCGGGGGCTCGGACAAGAACGATGGGGTCTATTCAGTCAGTAAGGTGACGGGCCAGGTGCTTACTCTGGCGGCCGGGAATCTGCTCATAGACGAACCGGTCGGGAAACCGGTCACCGTCACCAACGGGGTTCTGGTACGGGTTCATGCCATGAGCCAGTCCAAGGTGGCCTTTTTGTCCAGTGTTGGGGTGTGGGACGGGGGCACGGCCTCATACGTGGAGAAAAATGTTGCTGCCGGATATGCCTGGTCAATCCTTACCTCAGAAGTTTCTGGCTATGCCAATGTCACGGTGTGGGATCCGGCGAATACCGATACCCAGGATGCGGCCAATGTGAAGTTTTCTGCGTCGCCGGACGAGGCCACCTGGCTTACCCTCCAGAGCAGTGCCTATGTCCTGGCCCCAAGCACTGCGGAAACCGAGTATTCGGTTCAACTGACCGCCACGGTCCGAAATTGCGCCAATGAGGCGGTTTACGGCGCGCCGGTGGTTTTTGCCATTGAAAACCCCACCGGCGGGGGCGAGCGCGTGTCGCCTTCCCTGGCGTTTACCGATGGCGTGGGCAGGGCCGCGGCCACATTTACATCGGGTTCCCTCGGGACCGGGGCTGAGGGCGTTTCTGTCACCGCGCGGGTCCTGGGAGCAGGTGAGACGGTCAACAATGCAGGCATCACATTTGTGAGGGGAACTCCGGACAGCATTCGGAGGAGCTCCGGTTCCTTTATTGCAGATGGATTTAAGGACTGCGATAAAATTCTTGTGCGCGGCTCTACCCTGAATGACGGTTTGCACAAGATTGCCGGTGCGCCCACCCCTCTGATACTTACCCTGACTTCAGACAACCAATTGAATAATGAATCGCCGCCCAGCGTGACCATGACAGCGGCGACCGATGCCGTCAACATTGTCATCGGCGGCACGGCCGGGTCTGTGGCGATCAGCCCAGGCACCGAAATAGGCGAACTGGATCCTGCTACTTACTCATTTCCCATGTCTGTATTTGTAGCGGACGCCAACGGCAACCCGGTTCCCGGCGCCGTGGTCTCCCTCAGCGCCTGGCCCGCCCAGTATTCATCGGGAGTATGGTTCTTCGACAAGGACCAGGACCAGGACGAGAACTGTTACAGGCCGTACATCACCAGAACATCCGGCAACGAGGATGCCAATGAAAACCTGATTTTGGACCCTGGAGAGGACAAGAACGGGGATGGTGTTTTGACGCCGCACAATTCTGTAAGCGGCGGAGTCCCAACCACGGTGACGGTAGATCACAATGGGGTCGGGACATTCGAGCTCGTTTATCCCAAGAGCAGCGCTGTCTGGATCGTGGACCGGATACGGGCCAGTGTTTTTGTCCAAGGCACGGAGACCACATCGTCCCTGACCTTCAGACTCTGCGGAGAAGAAGCAGAGGCCAAGGCCGGACTCCTGCCGGATTCTCAGGAGCCGATCGGCCTGGTCACGACGGCCACGAAGGCCATCTCCTGTACGTTCCCCACCTTCGGAGATGCGGGATCTGACGCATTCAGTCCCAGCAGTCCCTTGGAGGCGGGTTCTTCAAGTATGGGGGTCCCTCCGAATGATCATGAGTATACCTACGACCCGACAGGGGGCAATCCGGCAAATGTCGGGGATGAGGTATGGGACTGGATTACGGCCACAGGCATCAGCGGCTCCGAGAGCATCAATGCCTATTTTCCGGTGCGGATCATTATTAAATAAGAAACCATCGTAACAGCACAATAAATGGGGGCAGAAGGGTTTTTCTGACGCGACTGCCGGGAGGGCGCCGTCTCTTTGTGACTTATCAGCGGGGGAAGCCGCAGCTCGACAAATGCGGGAATGCCAAAGGGGTGGGTGTCCCCCGCAGATAAGTCACTCAAGAGACCGGCCCGGAGGCCCGGAGCACAAGAAAAATTCTTCTGCCCCGGCGCTAAGTTCGCAGTTATCCCCCTAATTATTGAGGTGATACAAACCATCAGCCTTGGGAATACTCGATTCACCTCATGTGAGTGCGGCTTCAGCCGCACAACAATTAAGAAGATAGCGTACAGGGCTTCGGCCGTGCCACGGGGCCGGGGGCCCGAGAATAGGAGGGGCTGTCATGAAAAAGAGAATGTTCATCCTGAGCGCTGCATTCATCCTGGTTCTTTTGGGACTGCCGGCGTTTGCAACTCCGCCCATGCCGGACATCAAGGCCAATGGTCTCGACGGCCCGGTGGTTGTGACAGCGGACCGGAATGTCGATATCACGGTGTCCCTGAACCCCGGCGATAAGGCCGGGCATCTCATGGAATGGTGGATCGCAGCCAGGACCGATTTCGGCTGGTTTTATCTGAACAACACCCTCAACTGGGTTGCCTCTCCAGAGCCGCTCTCCGTGGGGACGTTTGGCCTTTTTTCCCTGCCTTCCACATCTATCCTGAATATTCCGCTTCCGGTGGGGGCGTATGCCTTTTATTTTGTGCTCGATGATATTCCCAACTCCGTTGCCGACAGCCTGGCCTATTATGATGTGGTTAATGTGGAGTCCGGAATTCAGCCGGTGGACTCTATCGCCCTTGCGGGCGATCCCTTGATCCTGCCGGCGGACGGGGCCAGCGCTTCCACCATTGTCGCTCAAATGATGGATAAGCACGGGAATCCTGTGTCTGTCGGCACCCCCATTACCTTCCGGACGGATCTGGGAACCTTTCCCAATGGGGAGACGACTTGGACCGACCGGACCTATGACAATACAGGCGAGGTTACCACCTTCCTGTGTGCCGGGACAACGCCCGGCAATGCCTGTGTAACAGCCTCTTCCGGCGAGGTGACATCCAACACCGTGACTGTCGCATTCCGCAGCATAGAACCCCATGCCGTCACTCTTGATGCCAATCCTGTTACGGCGCTGGCCGATGGCGCCGACACGAGCGCCCTGACCGCAACGGTCCTGACGGTGGACAAATATCCCGTGCCCAATGGAACCGCCGTCAAGTTTGCCATTATCTCGGGGACCGGGACCTTGTCTGCCCCATCTGCTACCACTGTGGACGGCCACGCGCAGGTCAGACTGGCTTCCGGCACAGTGGGCAATGTGGTGGTTCAGGCTGAAGTGGCCGATTATCCGGCCTTGCCCAAGCCAACGGCAACGGTCGCGTTTGTCAGCCCCGCGCCGGCCTCCATTACGCTTCAGGCCAATCCCTCCCAGGTCCCTGCCGATGGTGAGACCACCAGCAACATTACAGCCACAGTCCTCACTGCGGACGACTATCCGGTGCAAAACGGGACCGTGGTGAATTTTTCCATTGTTTCAGGCACAGGGACCTTGTCTGCGGGTTCAGATGAAACCGTGGACGGCAAGGCAAGCGTAACGCTCAAATCCGGTGCGATCGGGGCGGTCTCAATCAAGGCCGAGGTTGCCACACAGCCGGGCCTGAATCAGACCATCACGGTGACATTCACAGCCCTGCCGCCTGCATCCGTAAAGCTTACCGCAAGTCCGGACGAGCTGCCGGGCGACGGGCACAGCCTGAGCACCCTGACGGCCGCGGTCAAGGATGCGGACGGGAACCTGGTCCCTGACGGCACGGTCATTAACTTCGGCATAACATCCGGGATCGGGGTCCTTTCTGCAGGTTCGGCAACCACGGCAAGCGGGGTCGCGTCGGTAACGCTTTCGTCCGGAACCGTGGGGACGGTAACGGTCAAGGCCACGGCGGCCCAGGGGGGCGCAGCCGACAGCGTCACGGTCACCTTTACCCGTGCCCCCGGAAGTCTTTCCCTGTCCACCAACCAGACCACGGTGCGGAGCGACAACTCGGACCGGGCGACCATCACGGCCACGGTCCTGGATTTCAACCATGTCCCCTTTGAGGGCATCACGGTCATGTTCAGCGTGGACAGCGGCCAGATCAGCGCATCCACTAAGGAAACAGACGCCAATGGAGAGGCAAAGGTGACGGTCTCGTCCGGGACGGCCGACAAGTCCAACCGGGTCATCACAGTGACCGCTTCTGTAACCGGGCTTTCAGCCAAGGTCATTCCCATTCAGGTCGTGGGGACCACGGTGAGCCTGACCACCGACCGTGAGAACCTTGAGCTTGACCCGTTTCATCCCGATAAGGCCAATGCGGCCTTAACCGTGCTCGTAAAGGATGCGGGGGGTATTCCCATATTCGATGTGCCGGTGACCCTGAGCGTGGATCCCGCTTCCACGGGGTCGGCTACACTCACGCCGTCCAGCGGTCAAACCGATGTGGCAGGCAAACTGCAAGTGGCAGTGACAGGGACCGGAGAAGGCGAGGTCTTTGTGGAGGCCCGGGCCCTTGGGGCTTCGGACTCCCAGACCTACAACATCGGCGCCGTGGGAGAGGTGTTCAGCATCATATTTCCTGAAACCGATCCCGCACGGATGTACACCCTCGGAAGGGCCATTGCCGGGCCTACCAGCAACATCTCCTTCAATGCCGCGGCCCTCGCCATTGTCAGGACTGATGGCGAATCCTTCGTGAGCGAGGGATTCAAGGCCGGGGCCCAGATCATGGTGAACGGGTCAGCGTCAAACGACGGTCTGTATGTTGTGGATGCCGTTGCCGCGGATACCCTGACCCTGGCAGCGGGCAGCTCCCTGACCGACGAAGGTGAGGGGGCCGAGGTGACCATTACCGAGATCCAGGTGTCCCAGACCGCCCAGACGGGTCCGTCGGCAGATATTGCATTTACCACCCGTCCAGATGTCATCAGCCGGTCGGACGGCGGGTCTTTTGTGGCGGACGGGTTCACGGGGGGCAGCAAGATCGTTGTGACCGGTTCCAACGACAACGACGGCATTTACACGGTTGCCACAGCAGATGTGGCCGGCCTGAAGCTGTTGGGAAGCGGTCTCCTTGTGAGCGAAGGGGCCGGCGCGAATGTGACCATTACCCAGATAAGGATTCTCCCGGCCACACGGGATGTCTCCATCACCGGCCCGAACGCTCAGATTTCCTTTGATGCGGCGACCCGCACCATTACCCGGGCCGACGGCGGGTCATTTTTGGCGGATGGCTTTCTGGACGGGGACAGGATCTCTGTCGGCGGGTCAGACGTCAACGACGGACAGTATGTCGTCGAGACCGTGGCGGCGGCCAGCCTGACCCTGAGCGATGATGATACGCTTCAAGACGAGGACGCGGGCGCCCGGGTTATTGTGACCAACGGGCTGATCGTCATTGCCCTGGCCCCTGACCAGAACAAGGTGGTCTTTGCAACCACCTACGGGACATGGGACGGGACCGCGTCCATGGCCGTCACCAAAGACGTGAATGCAACGACCCAGCAGGCCATGGCCGTTCTCTGCTCCCGGCAGGCCGGAATTGCCACGGTGGAGGCGAGCGACAAGGACAATCCCTCTTTGAGGGATGCAGTCCGGGTGGCCATATCCACGGCATCGAGCGAGGCCAGCCAGCTTTCCCTTCAGGCCAGCGCCTACGTGGTGGCCCCGAGCATCGGCGAGGTCTCCAACACCGTCACGCTCACTGCCACGGTCCGGAATGTGGCGGATCAGGTGGTCTGGGGGGTTCCTGTGGCCTTTTCCATAGAAAATCCCACGGGCGGCGGGGAAAGCATCTCTCCGGTGATTGCCTACACGGACGACTTCGGCATTGCGCGCTCCACCTTTACCTCCGGAACCCTGAGTTCGGGGGCCGAGGGCGTAAGGGTGAAAGCCTCGGTTGTGGGGAGACCCGACATCATCCCGGCAGGGGTCTCCATTGTGATCGGCGGGACCGCGGGGTCCATTACGATTGGCCGTGGAACCGGCATGGTCTCCGTGGACGATGACACGGCATATGAATTGCCCATGTCCGTGCTGGTGGTGGACTCGAACGGAAACGCGGTGTCCGGGGCCTTGGTGTCCCTGAATGCCTGGCCTCTCAACTACGCCCAGGGGCAGTGGGTTTGGGATCCTCTGTTGGGGCGCTGTGTTCCTGTGCGGGAAGCCACTTATGCCAACGAAGACAGAAATCGGAATCTCATATTGGACAACTATGATCCGGACCTGTGCGGCACGCCCAACAACGGAGAGGACGCCAATGGCGACTGCCAACTGACGCCCTCCAATTCCGCATCGGGCGCGGTTCCAGGGGCTGTGATCACCGACCAGAACGGGGTCGCGACCTTTGACCTGATCTTTCTGAAATCTTCCGCGGAATGGATCCATGCCGAGATCACGGCCAGCACCATGGTCCTGGGGACAGAGACCCAGTCCACATCCACGTTCTGGCTGCCCCATTTGATCGATGACGCCAAAGAGTGTTTGCTCCCGGATTCCCCCTATAATGAAGAAAGGCCGGTCGCGCAGATTTCCGTGAGCGCCACCCCCAATGTTCTCCTGCCGGACGGAATCAGCACAAGCATCATCGCGGCCTCGGTCACCGACGAACAAGGGGATCCGGTGGCGGACGGCGAACGGGTGGACTTCGGCATTACCGGGGGCGCGGCCGGCGGGGGCCTGCCGGACGCCCGGAACGCCACTTCCTACACAGTGAACGGCATCGCCACAGTGACCTACAGGGCGTCCACCACGGCCGGGACCTGTCAGATCACCGCCTCCACCCGGAACGGCGTATCTGGAAGCGTGGAGATTGAGCTGAACCTGGGAAGCATCGCCCTTTCGGCCAATCCTGCCGAGCTGCTTGCCGACGGGACGAGCACCAGCCTCATTACCGCGATGGTCACGGACGGCAACGGGGACCCTGTTGATGATTATGAGCGGATCGATTTTCAGATCACATCGGGGAGCGGGGGATTGCCCTACGCCGCAACAACATGGGAGTACACGATTGGCGGCGTTGCCTCGATCACCTATCAGGCGGGGGAGACGGCCGGAGATGTGACCATCAAGGCCACGGCCCCCAGCGGCGCCTCGAGCACCGTTACGGTCACATTGATTACCGGTGGCATTGCCCTGACCGCAGTCCCGGACAACATTATCTGCAACGGGACAAGCGAGAGCACCATCAGCGCGAATGTCACCGGAGTGGGCGGGGACCCGGTTCCTGACGGCACCCGCGTCAATTTCAGCATCGCTTCCGGCGGCGGCGGTCTTCCATACCTGACCACAACCTCATCCTATACAACAGGCGGTGTGGCGACTGCCACGTATCGCTCATCAGAAAGCCCGGGCAATGTGGTGATTGGGGCATCGACCACGAGCGGGTCCTCAGGCAATACAACGGTCACCCTGTCGCCGGTGACCATCGACCTGGCCGCGGTCCCGAATTCCCTCCCTGCGGACGGGAACAGCGAATCCACCATCAATGCCACAGTGACCGACGCCAATGGCGATCTGGTGCCGGATGGCGAGCGCATCAGTTTTGTCATATCCCAGGGAAGCGGAGGGCTGCCCTACTCCACATCCACGGTGGTGTATACGGTGGGCGGATCCGCCACGGCCACGTATCGCGCCTCCCAGACCCCAGGGACCGTGAAAATCACGGCCTCCGGCGCCGGAAACGGCAACGATACGGTGGATGTTGAGCTTGTGGGAGGCGGCGTTGGCTCCATCTCAGTCACAAGCGGTTCTGCGGCAATTGTGGCGGACGGGGTGTCCCAGGCCTCTATTTCTGCACGGGTTAAAGATACGAATGGGACGAACGTTCCGGACGGTACGGCGGTTACTTTTTCCACAACTGCAGGCACGTTGTCTGCCGTCAGCGCCACCACGACCAATGGGGTGGCGACGGTTTCATTGACCAGCGGCGCCAATGTGGGTACGGCAACCGTGACCGCCGCGTGCGGAGGGATTTCGGCTACGGTCGGCGTGGAGTTCATTGCCGGGGCTCCAGCCCAGGTTACCGTAACCGCCGATCCTGGCAACCTTACCGCGGACGGCGTGAGCACCAGCACCATCCGGGTGGTCGTGCTCGACGCCAATGACAATCCTGTGGCGGACGACACCAAACTGACGTTCAGCGCGGAGTTCGGAACGCTCAGCAACTTGACCGCTCTGACCGCGGACGGGGTGGCTTCTGTTACCTACACAGCTCCAACCGCGGCGCCAGCAGACAATCGGGATACTATTACGGCGAGGACGGTGAATAACGTTCAGGGAGCGGCTTCCGTCACCCTGATTGGGGCCCGGATCGCCGGCATCACCCTGTCGGCCAGTCCTGTGAGCCTTCCTGCTGACGGGGTCTCCACGGCCACGATTACGGCCACACTCACAGTGGTGGGGGGAGGGGACCCGCCCGACGGGACCACGGTTAATTTCTCCATTGCCCAGGGAGGCGGCAGCATTACCTCTTCGGCGACGACTGCGGACGGGGTGGCATCGGCAACCCTGACCAGCGGCGATATTGCAGAAACCGCCACGATTCAGGCCGAGGCAGGGGGCAGGACCGCACGGATCGACGTGGAATATACGCCGGGCAGCGTGACCCTCACAATCATTCCGAATGCCCTGTTAGGGACTGGAGATAAGACCGCCACGGTCACGGCCTTGTTAAAGGACGCGGACGGAAGCCCGGCCGCGGATGGCGAGACCGTTAACTTCAGCTTGAGCGACGAGGAACTGGGAGACATCCCTGCATCCGCTGTCACGGCAGGAGGCGAGGGCAAGGCAGAGGTCACTTTTGAGGCTGGGGCAAAAGGCGGCGCCGTGACGGTCACCGGCACATGGACCACCGGCGGCGTGGATGTGACAGGCACGGCCGAGATTACCATATATCCCCCGCCCGCCTTTATTCAGGTGGCGGAAGGATACCCCAACCCCACGAGCATTAACATCAGCGGCACAGGCGGACAGTCCACCTCACAGATCGTGTTTGATGTAAAGGATTCAGCAGGCGGCCCGGTGGCAGACGGCTACAAGATGTGTTTTTCCATCCTGAGCGGGCCCAATGGGGGCGAGGGCGTGTCCCCAACGTGGACAACCACGAGCAACGGGCAGGTCAGCACCATTCTCACAAGCGGGTACAGGTCCGGCCCTGTCAGCGTCAAGGCCAACTATTTCGACAACACCAATATCTTTACGGCAACAGGGGACATCGCGATTGTTTCCGGACCGCCGGTGGGAGAGGGGCTGGGCATCTTTCCTCGATATGTCAACGTGTCAGGGTTGTGGAAATGGGATTTGCGGGATGGCGTTGTTGTGAGCGCCAGCGACATCTACGGCAATGCGGTTCCGGACGGCACGGCCATTTCCTTCAAGACCTACAACACAGGCGGTCTTTTTGATCCTGGCGCTGCCGGGACCACGGGGGGTCTTGCCGGCAGCGAGCTGATCTCGGTGGCAACCCCGACCCCCATGCAGGGATTTGTCTCCATTACGGGCGAGGCCATCAACGGGGGCCGCACCACGCACGTGACGAGCCTGTGCATTGATCCGGATTCCCCCAATGTGATGCTGGCGGGGACGAACGGCGGGGGCGTCTACAAATCCATCGACTCGGGCGCCACCTGGAGGACTGTGAGCGCATCTTCCACGCTGGCCGGGCAGAACTGGATCGATCCGTACGTCAATGATATTGCGATTGATCCGGACAATACCAATATCGTCTATGCGGCCACCGGATATCTCGGCAAAGGACGGGTGTATCGAAGCCTCGATGGCGCCTTGAACTGGAACAGCAACAACCCGGAGGAATTCAATGGCGTGTTCACTTCGGATTCGGCCGTGCTTACGGTATTGTGCGACGAGGAAGGGAAATATGTCTGGGTCGGGACCCGGGCGGACGGTCTCTGGTATACGGACGATGGGACCGCAACGCCCAGCATCACCTGGAACCAGGCCGGCACACTGGGTAAAGGAACGGCGGTTGCCGACATCGTGAAGGTTCCGGGAATCCATGGGCCAACAGCCGTGCTCTATGCCGGGACGGCACAAGGCGTCTTCAAAAGCACAGATGGCGGCGCCACCTGGAAGCGATGCACCGTATTTCCCGGGAACAGCATCAAAACGCTGGCCTTGCACCCGAGTTCGACCGGTGGGGACACAGATATCCTTTACGCAGGGACCGTGGATGCCGGGGTGTATTACAGCACAAACAGCGGCGGGGATTGGACGCAGCACGTGACCGGCATGGGTAAGGGCCTTAGCGCATCCACGCCCGTGGCGGATGTGCAGAACAAGGGGACAGGCGTGATGAGCACGGTTACAGTGGGAGACGACGCACTGTCCGAATACGGGACCGTGACCTGCAAGACGGCGGGGGCCGGCGGCGGCGTCTTCAGCGTGACCGGGACCGTATCGGGCGAGCAGGTTGATTACGACATTACCGCAGGCGGCTACAGCGTCCCCAATGTCCTGGCCTTCAGCATTACGGCAGGGGCTACTGATTTTGCCGTGGGCGACCGATTCACCTTCAGCACCACCAGGGACCCCGGCAGGGAGATCATGGATCTCCTGGTGGACGCGGGGAACGACTTTTTATACGCGGTCACATATTTCTGGGGCCCGATGGAGCCGCACGCGGTGGGCAACGTGTATCGCATTGCCCTGGATCCCGTGACCCATGCACCCACAGGGACCTGGGTGGAGGCGACGGACGGGCTGCCCGAATATGACCCGCCCGACGATACCACCCTGTTTGCCCAGCATGTCATGGCGTCTGATGTGCCGCCATATTTAACGGGGGCCCCAAGCGCCCTGTACATCGGCGGGGAAGGGATCAGCCTGTACCAGGCCACGACCGATTTGCCGGGAGGGAACCCCCTGTGGCAACGGAGCGACAGCGGCCTGACCAACCGCATCATGGCCCGGAGACCGGTCCTCTTTTCAGGACGATGCACTCTTGACGTGACTGAGGCCGCCGCGGGCGGCGAAGTTTACGCCTACACCATCTATGTGCAGGACGAGAACGGGAATCCGCCCATTGCAGGTTCGCGATTGAAGTTGGAGGCCTACGATAAGGATGGACAATTGGTGGAAACACCTTTGGACGTTACCTATCCGGATGCATATACACACAAAGGCTCATGGCGTGATCCCTCGGATGATGGTTCGACAGATGACCCGTATGTCGTCGAGAACGTTGATTTCAGCGGTGAGATCCAATCGGTGACCATCACATTTGTCCCGACCTGCGGAGATGAAGCGCCCGGCTGCTCCGGGGGCCAGCAAGCCAAGACCTATTCGCACGACGAGGAGTAATAGGGGAATGGGGGGCGCTTCTCGGTCTGCCAGGCCCATGAGGCGGAAGCAGGCGCCCTTTTCTTGAAAGATCTGTAACCGTTCACGGGGGCTTGAGATCTCCCTGATACACTGATATGCGAAAATCGCATCAGCCCAATAATTGGGGGGATAACAGCGAACATACCACCGGGGCGGGATGATTTTTCTTGTGCTCCGGGCCTCCGGGCGGGCCGAGCAAAGAAGAGACGGCGTCCTTGCGGCAGTCGCGTCAGAAAAACCCTCCTGCCGCGGGGTATTGAGCTGTTACATTTTTTGTTAATCGGGTCAACAAGGCAAGGGGCACGGGGAACAAGACTGCATGGCTGGAAATATTGGACTGTTGAAAAGCCCTTGACGAGGATGAATGGCCGTGGAAAAATTCATCAAACAGGCATGAGGGGGTCTGTATGGAGATAACAGAGAGGGTCCGAAAAATTTTTCAAGAGATGATTGTGCCCGAATTGCGGAGGATCCGGGATGAGAATCAGAAGATTGCAGCCATTCTTGAAGTTACGAACAAGCGCCTCGAGGATATGAATACCCATCTCGCAGATCAAAGCAGGCGGATTGATGAGGTGCGTTCCGAATTGGGTCAGCGGATTGATGAGAGCAATAAGCGGATTGATGACACCAACAAGCGGATTGATGAGGTGCGTTCCGAATTGGGTCAGCGGATTGATGAGGTGCGTTCCGAATTGGGTCAGCGGATTGATGAGGTACGTTCCGAATTGGGTCAGCGGATTGATGAGGTGCGTTCTGAATTAACCGAGCGAATGGATGATATGCATGCGGATCTGGTACGTCGGATTGATTCCAATAATGAACGGATCGATCAGTTTTTTCTCACCGCCGCCACCAAGGAGGCCCAGGCGGGAATGGACCGGCGGCTCACGTCTCTGGAGCGCGAGATGGGAGAAATCAGACAACGTTTGGCCGCGTGATTGTCTGAGGGTTTTGACGTGAAGCGCTGACCATTAGGGTGTAGTTTGGTATTCTGTAACAGCTCAATAAATGGGGGCGGAAGGGTTTTTTGACGCGACTGCCGGGAGGGCGCCGTCTCTTTGTGACTTATCAGTGGGGGAAGCCGCAGCTCGACGAATGCGGGAATGCCAAAGGGGCAAGCCTGCCCGCCATTGCCTTGTTACCCATGTTACTTCCTTCTGCC
>JAGHEC010000129.1 GCA_021159525.1 Deltaproteobacteria bacterium
GTTATCACCGATGAGGTTAAAATGCCGTTTCCAGAATTTTCCGTTAGTGATGATATGCAGTTATCTGAAATAATAAAGAAAGCAATGGAGGCTGAGAAATGGGCGGCGGATTTTTACAAGGATATGGAAAAGAAGATGGATGGCGATGATGAGAAAGCAATGGCGAGATATCTTGCAGCCATGGAGGAAAGCCATTACTATCTACTCAAAAGCGAGCTTGAAATTGCATACAACTTTGAATTTTATGATGAAGTCCATGAAATGATGCATGCTGGACCATGAAGTAACTCTTTCATTAACCGCTCTATAACTTGGAAATTTTAAGTTAGCAGTATCCACTAAGGAAAGTAAAGAAAGGCATCATAAGCATTCATTTTCTTCTATTGCGTAAGTTTTTTAATATCCACATTCATATAAAATGTGTGATATCCAACTTTGTAAAATCTGACTTTAACTCTTGTACAGGAGATTATTCAAATAAGATGGAGGAAGAATATTTGTTTGGTGAAATTTTCAATGAATTTAGTCGTTCAACAATAAAAATGTTTAATGTAAAAAGGTGAAAACATTATGCTAAATGAAGCAGAAACTAGAGCTAAACTAATAGACCCAAAATTGCATGAAGCAGGATGGAGTGAAAATTTAATCCAGCGTGAGGTAAAAATAACTGAAGGAAGAATAATAGATGAGTATGGAAATAGAAAAGATGGATTAAAGCCTGATTATATTTTATTTTTGGAAAGGTATTTTCCCATAGCTATTGTGGAGGCAAAAGAAGAAGCAAAACATTATGCAACAGGACTTCAGCAGGCAAAGAGATATGCAGAAATGCTTAACATTCCATTTGCATATTCAACAAATGGTCACGGGATTGAGGAATATGATTTTATAACAAAAAGGCAAACAACCCTCAATGAATTTCCCTCTCCACAAGAATTATGGAAAAGATATTCTTTATGGAAATTTAATAAATCCCTGCCCTTCAATAAAGACGAAAATCCTCTTTTATACCCTTATAAAATAGTTCAAAATAAAATCCCAAGATATTATCAAATTGCAGCAGTAAAAAATATTATAGAAGCCTTTCTGAATGGGAAAAAGCGTATTTTGCTCACCATGGCAACTGGAACAGGTAAAACCTATGTTGCTTTTCAGGTAGCATGGAAACTCTATAATACAAAGAAAATTAGGAGGATACTTTACATTGCTGATAGAGTAATGTTAAGAAATCAAGCATGTAATAAATTCTTTGAACCGTTTGGTGGTGCAAGAGAAGTAATAAAAGAAGGAAAAGCCCCTAAGATAAGAGATATTTACTTTGCCACATATCAAACATTATATTCAGAGAAGAACGGAAAGAGACTTTATCAGGAGTATCGTCCTGATTTCTTTGATATGATAATCATTGATGAATGCCATAGATCTGGATATGGGCGATGGAAAGAAATTCTTGACCATTTTAAAGATGCTGTTCATTTTGGTATGACAGCAACGCCAAAAAGAGATGATAACATTGATACCTATGCGTATTTTGGCTCTCCTGTGTATGCTTATAGCCTAGGACAGGGAATAGAAGATGGATTTTTAGCACCTTACAAAATCCACAAGATTTATGTTAATATTGATAAGGATGGAGGAATATCTCTTACAGATGTAGCAAGTGAAGGTGCCATTATTGAAGCTCCAGAAGAAGCAGAGGTTAAAGATTTTTATTCTGTAGGTGAATTTGAAAGAAATATAATCCTCCCAGAGAGAACAGAGGTGATGACAAAGAAACTTGCTGAAATACTGAAGATTTATGGCCCAACTGAGAAAACCATTGTTTTTTGTGTAACAAAAGAACATGCTCTAGATATTGTGAAAATTTTACAGAATGAATTAGCCTATGAAATTGCCTCAACCGGTATAAATGCTGATGATTTTGTTGTAAGAGTTGTTGATGAAGAACCAAATGCTATAGAACTCGCTGAAAAAATGGCGGATTCAGAATATCAAACACCTGTCATTGCTGTAACTGTGGATCTGTTAAGCACAGGAGTTGATATACCTCCTGTAAAGAATATTGTTTTTATGAAACCCATTGCATCAAAGGTACTATTCAAACAGATAATGGGCAGAGGTAGTAGAATAAGTGAAGATGCCAACAAATTCTTTTTCAGAATAATAGATTTTGTAAACGCTACACGGCTGCTAGATCCCTGGGATTTGCCACCAGAGGAATATATACCAGATGTGCCAGAAGGTCCCTTTGATTATTTCATAAAAGGAAAAGTTGTGGATGGGGAGAATGGAACACCCGTGGCTAATGCGAGAATAACAGCAAAATTTGGCGTGAATATGGTTAAGCCAGCGAGAACAAACGAAAATGGAGAGTTTATTATTGATGGTTGTCCGCATTCCTCTGTTAAGGTAAAAGTTGAAGCTAAAAACTACAAACTTAGAGAAGTAAGCGTAGATCCCATTCCTTTTAAGGATAAGGTTGCTGTTGTAATCGAATTGAAAAAGAAAAAACCAAAGGAAGGTAAAGTAGTTGTTAAAGGAATCAATGTTTTCATCGAAGAGGAGATATATGTTGAAGTTGAAGGCAAGAAACTCAATAAAGCAAAATATATTGAATATGCCAAAGAGAATGTAAGGAAGAAGGTTCTTACTCTAGATGATTTACGAAAAATCTGGATAAATAAAGAAAGTAGGAAGAAATTTTTAGATGATTTGAAGGAGAAGAGCATAAATCCAGAGTTAATAGCACAATTACTAGACAGGCCCGATGCAGATGCTTTCGATATTATAGCTCATGTGGCTTTTGATGCACCTATTATGAGCAGAGATGACAGAGCACAGGCATTACTAAACGAAAAACAGCAATTCATTACCTCTTTCAATGAGATAGCGAAAGAAGTTTTACTAAATCTATTGGAAAAATACAAGATTGGCGGTATTGATGAAATATCTTATGATGCTCTAGATTCTCCAGATATTAAGAAGATTGGTAAATTGAAGGAAATCATAGATTCTTTTGGTGGAATGGATAAATTTATACATACACTTGAAAGTATTTCTGAAGGCTTATATGGGATTGGGGGTATAAGATAATGGATAGACAGACACTAAAATCAAAGTTTAAGCAGGCTTGCGATTTGCTAAGAAATGAAATTGCATCAGTTAATTACATAATACAGCTTTCATGGATGCTTTTCTTAAAGCTCTATGATGATTTAGAGGATGAGAGGGAATTAAAGGCGAAATTGAAAAATGAGGTATATCAGAGGAATATTCCTTCTCCTTATACATGGAAGGATTGGGTTAATAAAGATTGGAGAAGCGAGGAACTCATAGATTTTATTAATAACGAACTCTTTCCTTTTCTCTCTAAATTAGATGAGGAGGGCGAAAAGGAATTAATTGCTACCATTTTTAGTGGCAAGGAAATTCAGAATTTTCTGAAAGATGGTTACAAGTTAAGAGAAGTTGCATTACTCCTTGATGAACTAAAATTCAGCACTCAAGATGACATTTATGTTATTTCCACACTTTATGAGGAACTTCTGCCTGAAATTGGTGAGATGGGTAAATATGCAGGAGAGTATTACACTCCAAGACCTGTTATTAGGCTTATGGTTAAAGTTGTTAATCCAAAACTTGAAGAAAAAATTTTAGATCCTTTCATGGGGTCTGGAGGGTTCTTGATTGAGAGTTACAATCATATTTTAAGGAATAAAGATGTTTTTACAACAAAAGAAACCAAAATTTTGCATAACATGTTTTTTGGGCACGAGAAGAAAGATGTTCCTTATCTAATAGGAATTATGAACCTTCTTTTGCATAATCTTCCTACATCCCATATTTACAAAATAGATACATTTGCTGAGGATGTAAGAAAAATACAGGAGAAAGATAGAGTTGATGTGATTCTTACAAATCCACCATTTGGAGGTAAGTTTGATGAAAGGTTTAAGATTAATTTTCCTGTCAAAAGCTCTGATACAGAGTTAATGGCTCTTCAGTATGTTATGAGAAAGATAAAGCAAGGTGGAAGAGTTGGAATTGTTGTTCCTGAAGGTGTCTTGTCCAATACTACGGGACCATTTGTAAGAGTAAGAAAGGAACTTCTTGAAAATTACAATGTTCATACGATTATTTCCCTGCCTAAGGGTGTGTTTACTGCCTCTGGCAAAACCCCAGTTAAAACCAATTTGCTATTTTTTGACAAGACAGGACCAACTGAGGAGATATGGTATTATGAAATTCAACCACCTGAAGGGATGAAGAACTTTACAAAAACACGGCCAATGAGGGATGAAGACTGGCAGGATTGCTATGAGAAGTGGCAGAATAGGGAGATGAGCCATAATTCATGGATTATCAAGATTGATGAGATTGATGAGGAAACTTATGAATTAACCCCAAGAAATCTGAATAAGTTAAAAAAGAAAGAATACAGACCGCCAAAAGAAATCCTTGAAGATGTTTTAAAAGAGGAAGAAGAAGTTATGAAATTATTTGAGGAGTTGAGGGGGATATTGGGATGAATGAAAAAATAATGGCGAAGGTTTTCTATACACCCGTGCAGAATCCTGAGGAGATTAGATGTATAAATGTTAAAGATGATAGCAATTTAGGGACTATAAACAATTTTATCAAGAGGATTGTTACTAAGAAATTAAAGAAACCCTCTGCTTCGAAACCACGCTTCAGCGAGGAAACACTAATAGAGTTTATGAAGAAAGGTTTAGATGTTGAGTCTGAGGAGGTGAAGAATCTTTTCGAAAAACTATCTAAATATATGTACGGGAAAGCAAGAGCGCCACATAAATACTGGTGTTTGATAGTCACGGAAGGGTATTTATTTATTTACCATTTTGCCCCTGATACGGCTGGAACCTTTGAAGATGGTAATATAAAAGAATATATAAAGTATTTAGATGATTCGACACTCCTCAAATTTATTTTCAAACTAAAAAGTGAAAGTGTATCTTCATATTTTGAGGAACTATCAGAAAAAGACATAGAACAACTTCGATCTAAGACCACAGATGTTTATGGGATATTTGATAAAAGCGGTACAAAGGGAATGAAAAAGCTTACAGGAGAAGAACCAGAATATGAGTTTAAAGGTGAGTTAAGGCTAAGAATAAGGAGATCAGAAAAGACGGACATAGTTGTAGAAACGACTCTAGAAGACTTAGAGAATATAAATTCAAATGTAGGATTTGATTTTCAAAGAGGCTTAGCCACCATAAAGATAGATAATGCACCCATAATTGAATTAGTCGTAGATGGAATCAAATATGATGTTGTAACAGGTCTTAAAAAGATAAAATATGAAACTCTTGGTATTGGTGAGTTTATAGAGAAGTATAAGTTTTATAAGAATGATGAGGGGATTAGAGAGTTTAAAGATTATGTTGTTGAGAGCAAGAGAATAAACAAGCCCGAAAGTAATTTCCGAGGTAAGGAAGAAACCATTTTTATCCTTGGAGAAAGTGTAGATGACTGTAACAGTTTAATCAATGATTCCTTTGAATCAATAAGAAACAATTTTAATGTTGCATTTGTGGAACTGAATGGATTCAATGCTAACTATGACGAAGTAAATATTGGGCACTTTACAATCTTTGCAAAATTGAAGGAAGATAAGAAAATAAAAAATATCGAAAGTACCTTTGGAGATATGATAAGTAGTGTGAGTGGAAATTTAATACTGGAGAAAACCATCCATTATGTTGGTTTACTTGTTCTATCTGAATTTTTGAAGTCTAAAGGATTTAGAGAAAAACTTTATCAAATAAGTAAGCGAGCTCTAAACGATTATTATTTGAATATGACCGAGAGAAACATAGAGTTAAAGGAGATAGATAAATTAGGTATAGAGTTTAAGGCAGGAATAAGGACGGATAGGCAAGGATTTTTTGATGCATCACCACAAAATTTTTCGGAAAAGTTATTAGAGAAACTTAGAAGAAAAAGAAAAGATACCGTTATATTTTTCATCGGAATCAACGAAGATACAAGAGACTTTAGTCCTATACCCCTAAGCAGGATAAGAAACGAGTTTCATGATGATCTAAGAGAACATTTATTCCAAAACAATGTGAATATTCTTTTATCTGAAACAGTGCCAATATCTGAAAAAGATGGAATACTTATTCTGGCTTTACAAAAGAACGGTGGCAGCAATGAAAACCCTTGAGGACTTTTACACAAAAAAGATGCCTTGGGAAGAAGGAGTTGAGTGGAGAGAAATGAGATTGGGGGAGATTTTTGAAATAGTGAGAGGAGGATCTCCAAGACCAATTAAACAATATTTAACCACATCAAAAGAAGGTATCAACTGGATAAAAATAAGTGATGCAGAAGAGGGAAGTAAATATATTATTAAAACAAAAGATAAAATTATCAAAGAGGGGATAAAAAAATCTAGGGTCGTACATCCCGGAGACTTACTTTTAACTAATTCTATGACAGTAGGAAAGGCTTATATTTCCAAAATCAGAGGATGCATTCATGACGGTTGGTTATTGCTTCATCCCAAGCTAGATACTTTGTATCCTGATTATTTTTATTATTTGCTTAACTCGCATATATTGAAAATAAAATTTTCTAAAAAAGCCCGAGGAGGAGTTGTTAGAAATTTAAATACTTCATTAGTTAAATCAACTGAAATTCCTCTCCCCTTCCGCAATGGCAAACCTGATTTAGAAACTCAAAAGAAAATCGTTGAATACATCGAGGAGAACTTTTCAAGAATTGACAAAATATTGGAGAAGAAAAAGAAAGAACTTGAGCAGATTGACGAACTCTGGGAAAGCGTTTTAGATGAAGCATTTAAGCCAAAGGAGGGTGAGGAGTGGAGAGAGATTAGATTGGGGGATAAAATGATAGCAGAAATTATAATGGGACAATCTCCACCATCATCATCATATAATAAAAGAGGCGAGGGTGTACCATTTTTACAAGGTAATAAAGAATTTGGAAGATTTCATCCAAAACATGTTATGTTTACAACTAATCCGAAAAAGAATGCACAGATAGGTGATATTCTATTATCTGTGAGAGCTCCTGTCGGAGATGTTAATATTGCTGATAGGGAATATTGTATAGGTAGGGGTTTAGCTGCTATAAGATTTAATGGAGAGCCCAAATATCTATTCTACTTTCTTATTGACACAAAAGAAGACTTAGAAGAAATAGGAAGAAGGGGAACTACATTTAAAGCAATAACCAAAAATCATCTTAAAAATCTCAAGATTCCTCTTCCCTTCCGCAATGGCAAGCCAGACCTTGAAAAACAAAAAGAAATAGCGAACTATCTTGATGGAGTTTATGAAAAAATCAAGACACTGAAAGAAAAAATCCAGAATCAGATAACTCAGCTTGAAGAGATGAAAGAGAGCATTTTGGATGAGGTGTTTAATCGTGATAAAGAAACTAATAATTGAAAATTTTAGATCAATTGAGAAACTCGAATTAGATCTGACAAAATTTAATGCCCTCATAGGTCCAAATAGTTCGGGGAAATCAAACATTCTCAAAGCTCTTAATTTGATTGTTGGAGAAACTTATCCATCGGTTAGATCGTTTGATGAGCATGATTTCTATTTACATAAGAAAGAAGATAAGAAAATATTGATTGAGGTACAATTTGATGAACCCCTTACATCAAATTCGAATGTGTATGGGTTTAGACTGACTTACGATGGTGATAATTTAAATTATTTAGCAATTGGTAAGGATGGCGAAATTTTAAGATATTCTCCAGATAAAGAAATAAAAGTTTCAAATAAAATGCGAGAAGAAGTAACCATGATATATCTTCCTTTGGATAGGCAGGCTCACCAGCAGATAACTCCCTCCCAATGGAAAATTTATGGAAAATTACTGAAATATATTGCATCCAAGATAGATGAAGAAGTAAAAAATGATTTTAAAACAGATGTCGAAAATGCATTTAAAGATAAAATAACACCATATATAGATGAAATAGAAGAAATGCTTAATGATTTTGTAAAAGAGCAAACAGGATTAAATGTATTTTTGAAATTGTCACTATTGGATCCAACTAATATTCTTAGAGACTTAAGACCTCGATTAAGAGATTCCTCCAACTTTGAAGTTGATGTTGAATTGGAAGGGGCAGGAGTTCAAAGTGCTGTAGCCATTGCAATAGCACGAGTCTATACAGATGTTATAAAGCAACCATTAATCTTGGCCATAGAAGAACCAGAACTTTTTCTTCATCCTCATGGATGTAGGCATTTTTATAAATTATTGAGAGATTTATCTGGAAATAGAATGCAGATAATTTATACAACGCATGAGAGAAGTTTTGTAAGGATTGAAGATTTTAAATCTATTTGCATCGTCAGAAAAACAGGAACAAAAACAGAAGTTTTTAGGCATCATTCCGATATTGAGAATTTGGATGCAATAAAAATGGCTTCTAAGTTTGATGAGGAATTAAATGAAATCTTTTTTGCTGATAAGGTTATTTTAGTAGAAGGACCAGATGATAAAATTGCCTGTACTTTAGCACTTGAAAAGTTAGAAGTAGATCTTGATAAATATAATATATCAGTTGTAGGATGCGGAAGCATTAATGAAATAAAGCCAATAGCACAAATTTTAAAAGGATTTGAAATCGAAACTTATGCATTAGTGGATGAGGACCCAGGTAATGATGATACAAACAAAAAAATCCAGAGCATAAAAGGAGTATTAGGGAATGATAAGGTTTTGCTGCAGAGTCCTTCGTTAGAAGGTATTTTTAATTATCGCCAAATAACCAAGGAATATTATCACATAATAGATGAATGTGGTGGTAGGAAAAGAAAATGGGAAAAATTTACCAAAGAAGTTGCCCTTAAAGTTTTGCCCCTTTGGTTTGAAAAAAATGAACCACCAGAAGTATATAAGAATTTGAAAGAGAAATTAGGATTTTCATAGCATTATAAAGTTTACAACTTGGGGAATTATTTATGGTGGTTTCGATTTTGTGGGCGGCTAAGCTAATTTAAGTTGAGACAGTGCAATTTCTTTTTTAATCTGATTTCTAGAATACTCATTTCCTTAATCCAAAATAGTTATAAAAAGAAAAGTAATTAAAGAGGGATGAAAGCGAAAAATTTGATTGTTGTGGGGGTAGTTTTTCTTTTGATTTTGTCGTATGTGGGGGCGATGCCTGATGGAGGCAGGGAAA
>JAGHEC010000446.1 GCA_021159525.1 Deltaproteobacteria bacterium
ATGGCAATGACCCGTTTCCACCAGAGGGATAATTCTGGGCTGGAGACGTGGGTTATGACAACACCGCGTTTGATATGGCAGCGGGAATCCGCCGTCGCTTTACAAGCTATGGCGGGACAAGTCGAATCCACACATGACTGCTGAAGTGTCGGTCCAGGCAGGTCCATTCCCTGTTCGGGAAAATGTGGAGAAAAACATTTCCCGCGCAGGGACGCGGAGAATGGCACTCGGAAGATCTCAAGGCCTTGTAAATAAAGGGCTTTTGATGTGTCGGCGCTGGGGAGACTGGATTTCCGGAAGGCGGCGACCCCTCCACCATTGAATTCAAGACGAACCGGTCCGAATGCCGCACGTGGCATGTCGGGTGGTTCGTTTTTCTTTTTGTGACAGGGAGTTACGGCATTCCTCTTCTCGATAGCCTCACCCTGCTATCAGCCCGTTTTCGGGAAATTGGGGTTAATTTCCTTCTTTTTTCCGTCTCCTTTCTCTGTTTTCTCAGATCTCACTTTCGGACCTCGTCCGGTTTTTTTGTTCCTTTTCCAGCAACTTTTGCTCTGCAAGTTCCTCTGCAAACCGCTCCACAACCTTGGCGATTCCGTCAAAGAGTTCGTTAATGCCCATGGTAAAACCTCCCGGTTTTCTGCCTGCCTGCCGAAGCCTCGGCGCAGGCAGGTTCTCTGTCCCATACCTACCTGTCTGCCGACAGGCAGGCCGGAGAAATAGAGAAAGTGTCGGAAACAATTTGTGTTCTCGATATTTTCTCCGGTTTGGAGCTTGTTGAGCGTTACTTACCGGAAGAGTCGGTGATCTGTCGGGATTGTCAAAAAAACGCTTGCATGTGATGTGGCAAATGTTATAATATGTTTTCGAAATTGGGGACGATAATTTTGCCTGCTTGCAAAGGAAAGATTAATGGCGATAGATAAACAGAACCTTCCAGAATTGGTAAAGGAAGTTCGAAGGCAGCTTGGAATCAGTCAGGAGGACCTCGCTCGTGAGCTTGGTGTCAGCTTCGCCACGGTAAACCGTTGGGAAAACGGAAAGTCCAAGCCCTCGAAGTTAGCCAAGGCGCAATTCGACAGTTACTGCGCCAAGATGATCAGGCAGGGAAAGCTGAATTTATCCGGGGATAAGAGATGAGCAGCAACAAGACTGATCTGACATTTTTCACCAATGATGCAAACCAGACCCTGCTGGATCGCTTCAAGGCAACTTTGGCTGATACCCGCCTATTCGATATTCTCGTTGGATATTTTCATGCCAGTGGTTTTTACCAGCTTTATGACGCAATCGAACCGCTCGAGAAGACTCGAATACTTGTCGGTCTGGGAATAGATGACGAAGTGTACCATGCCCTGTATCCTGATGGTCGCCAGTTGAAAATCGACTTCGAATCTCATGCAAATACGAAAAAGCAGTTTCAAGACAAACTGATTCAGGAGATTGAGTACTCGCCGGAACCTGACGAGCAGCTTGAAGTTGGTCTGAAAAAGTTCATTGAGTTTTTGCAGGCAGATTGCCCTTTTCCTGAAATCGACAAACAACAGGGCGGCAACGGGAAAAAGCTGGAAATCCGCGCCTTCCCGTCGCGGAACATCCACGCCAAGGTGTATATCGGCCGTTTTTCTCCTGAAGATCGGGACTATGGATTTGTAATCACAGGTTCAAGTAATTTTTCCTATTCCGGTTTGGTTTCAAACCGTGAATTCAATGTCGAGCTGCGTCAGCGTCGGGATGTGGAGTTCGCCCTGGAACAATTTGAGGAACTGTGGCGTCAGTCCGTGGATATTTCGAAAGACTTTGTTGATACCGTAACCCAAAAGACCTGGCTCAATGACACGATTACGCCTTATGAACTGTATCTCAAACTTGTTTACGAATACATGCAGGAAGACATAAACTTACAAGATGATGTCGAGGTCTTCCTGCCTTCCGGCTTCATGTCTCTCAAGTACCAGAAGCAGGCGGTGATACAGGCATTGAAAAAGCTCGAAGAGCACAATGGAGTTTTCCTGTCTGATGTGGTTGGCCTTGGCAAGACTTTTATTACAGCCCAACTGCTTCAGCAACTCAAGGGGCGAATTCTGGTAATCTGTCCTCCGGGACTGAAAGTTTATTGGGAAGAAAGCCTGCATGATTTCCGGGTGCCGGCCAAGGTGGAGTCGCTCGGCAAGCTTGATCATGTCATCCGTTTCGGGCTCGATCGTTTTGACTATGTGGTTGTTGATGAAGCCCACCGTTTTCGAAACGAAGCCACGCAGTCCTATGCCGATCTGTTGGATATCTGCCGGGGCAAAAAGGTCATTTTGGTAACTGCGACACCATTGAACAATACGATCGATGATATTTATGCTCAATTAAAACTCTTTCAGGCTCCCAAAAACTCCACAATTCCCGGGATACCGAATCTGGAAAGATATTTTCAGAAACTGCGCCGGAAATTTAAAGGGTTAGACCGCAAGGATCCTGCCTACAAGGAAACCATCAAAACGGTTTCAGCCGATATCCGTGAACGGATTCTCAAGCATACCATGGTTCGCCGAACCCGCACTGACGTATTGACCTACTTTAAAGAGGACATGGAAGAACAAGGGCTCTTCTTTCCCGAGGTCGATGACCCGCGAAAAATCATCTACACCTTCGAAGGTGAATTGGAAAATACCTTCAATGAAACGATTGCCCTGCTCCAAAAATTCCGTTATTCCAGATACATTCCACTCTTGTATTACAGCGGCACTAAACAATTGACCGCGTTTGAACAACAGCAGCAACGCAATGTCGGTGGCTTCATGAAAGGCGTGTTGATCAAGCGTCTGGAGAGTAGCTTCTATGCGTTCCGTCAAAGTATCAGACGGTTTATTCAGTCATACGAACGATTTATTACCATGTTTGAGGCTGGAACCGTTTATATCAGCAAAAAGGTCGATGTGTACGAATTGCTTGACAGCGATGATTTTGAAACCCTGGAAAGACTCGTGGAGGAAGAAAAAGCACAGCAGTATAAATCCGAGGATTTCCGGCCCGATTTTGCCGGTGATTTGCGTCACGATCTGGACACACTCCGTAAGATTTGGGCTCTTTGGAAAGAAATAGAGGATGACCCGAAACTCAAGACATTTACCAGCAAACTGGCAACCGATTCGACTCTGAAAAACAGGAAACTTGTTATTTTTACCGAGTCACGGGAAACCGGGGAGTATTTGTTTGACCACCTCAACCGGCAATATCCCGGCGAAGTCCTGTTCTTCAGCAGTCGTGGCGGGCAAATTGATGATTGTAGTCTCAGTCATTCACCTGCCCGGGAATTGATAAGAGCCGCTTTCGATCCCAGTCATAAAGAGCCAAATGAGAAAATACGACTCCTCATTGCCACGGATGTCTTATCCGAGGGAATTAATCTTCATCGGGCCAATATCATCATCAATTACGATTTGCCATGGAATCCGACACGGGTTCTGCAACGAGTGGGCCGCATCAATCGTCTGGGTACCGAACATAAAAAACTCTTCATCTACAACTGTTTCCCCACCACGCAAGCGGACGCGCATCTGGGCCTGGAGGCCAACATCACCAATAAAATCCAGATGTTTCACAATATCCTGGGTGAAGATACCAGGTATCTCTCAGATGGCGAAGAAATCGGCAGCCAGGAACTCTTTGATACATTGAACAGCAAAAAGGTATATACCGGCGAAGATGAAGAAGGAGATTCGGAACTGATGTATCTCGAAATGATGCGCAAGCTCAGAGACGAAGACCCGAAGCTTTTTGAGAAGATTAAGCGCCTGCCCAAGAAAGCCCGCTCCGGCCGCTTGGTTGAAGGTGCTTCCAAGGACCGACTGGTTACGTTCTTTCGCATCGGCAAGCTCAAGAAATTTTATTGCAATAAAGAGGGCCGCAGTGAGGAAAATACCTTCTTCGATGCTGTCCGACTCCTGGAATGCGGGCCAGATACCCCGCGCCATCCTGTACCCGATGATTATCACAGCCGTCTGGCAATCAACAAACAACGATTTGAACAAGATACGATTCAGGCGGAAGAATCCGCAGGAGGGCGAAGGGGCGGCCGTTCAAACCTGAGCTATATAGAAAAGCGGCTTAAAGACAAAACATTCCGCAATTGCCCCAAGTTCACGGATGCGGATGAAGAATTCATCGAAGGGGTCCGCCGCATGTTAAGCCAGGGAACCATGGCCAAGAAAATCGCCCAAACCATCAAGAAAGAGCTTGAAAAGACCCTTGATCCCCTGGAGATGCTCGCCATTCTCCGCAAGAATATCCGGCTGCTGGATGATTCCGGGGCGCCACTGGGCAACAGGGCACGGGTGCGGCGCGAAGTTATTCTGTCCGGTTACCTGATCGCCAAAGGAGTCGCGTAACACATGGACAACAACCAGGCAAAAGAACTGATCAGCAGCCTTTTTACGCAAGCCTTTGACCGGCAGCGCTATGAACACTTTCTACGTAACCTGCTGAATCATTTTGAACCGCGCAGCGGCCACTATACCGGCAATTACATTCCTGACGCATTCAAAGAGCATGTCAATCAATACTGGCGCATCGGCAAATATGCCGATCCCGAGGGCGAGGAACTCGACCTGCTTGTTGTTGAGGTAAGCTCGTTTGCGAAACTCGAACGGGCTCGCTCCAGCCTGCGCAATTTCGCGGTGAACCGGCTCAAGCAGTTTGAGAAAGACGCCTCGCTGATTGCCTTCTACGCAAGGGACGACGGCGGTGAGGACTGGCGGTTTTCCTTCGTGAAAATCGAGCACGAAGCCTTTCGTGACGCAAAGGGAAAGGTCAAACTCAAGCAGGAGCTGACTCCGGCCCGGCGTTATTCCTACCTGGTGGGCGTGCATGAAAACAGCCACACCGCAGCAAAACAGTTGCTGCCCATTCTTGCCATGGATTACGCCGATCCGCGAATCGAGGAGATCGAAGCGGCTTTTTCCGTCGAAAAGGTTTCAAACGAATTTTTCGAGCAATACAAGCAGTTGTTTCTCAACCTGGCTGGGCATCTCAAGAAACAGCCGTTTTTTCAGCGCGGAAGCGAGGAAGAAACCGACCGGTCGGTCAGCCGCTTTGCCAAGAAACTCCTCGGCCAGGTCGTCTTTCTCTATTTTCTGCAGAAAAAGGGCTGGCTCGGCGTTCCGGAGAACGGGAAATGGGGCGAAGGTTCTAAGCGCTTCATGCGCGAACGGTTTAACCTGGTTGCGCAAAACGGCGGCAATTATTTTCGTGACTTTTTGCAATACCTTTTCTATGAGGCCCTGGCCCGGGAGCGCAAAGGCCGTAATCCGGACTATTACCCCCGTTTTGACTGCAAGATTCCCTTCCTCAACGGCGGCCTCTTCGAGGCGGAATACGACTGGGAAAATGAAATAATCGACTTGCCCAACGAGCTGTTCCACAACGATGTGAAAAACAAGGCTGGAGATAAGGGCACCGGCATTCTCGATGTCTTTGACCGCTACAACTTCACCATCAAGGAAGACGAGCCCCTTGAAAAAGAGGTGGCCATCGACCCGGAGATGCTGGGCAAGGTCTTCGAAAACATGCTCGAAGTCACCGAGCGCAAAAGCAAGGGCGCCTTCTACACCCCCCGGGAAATCGTTCATTACATGTGCCAGGAGAGCCTGATTTATTACCTGGACAACATCCTCAATACCCATGACAACGATTCCGGTGGAGTGAACAGCGGCTTGTTTTCAAAGAAAAACAAAACCAGAGTCCGCGTTCCCCGCGAAGATATAGATACTTTGGTTCGAAAGGGTAACCTTTTCATAGAAAATGATCAGGATGCATTGCAGACCTTTGAACGGATTAAAAAAGGTAAGCAGAAAAGTACCAGTAAAGAAACCAGACTTCCCCAATCTGTACGAAAACACGCCAAAGAGATCGATGACGCGCTTTCATCCATCAAGATTTGCGATCCCGCCATCGGCTCCGGCGCCTTTCCGGTGGGGCTTTTGCACGAAATTGTCAATACACGACTTGCTCTGGCTCCACACAGTGGCAACACCATGGTAGCCTACGACCTGAAACGCCACGCCATCCGAGAGTCCATCTACGGCGTGGACATCGACGCCTCGGCCATCGACATCGCCCGCCTGCGGCTCTGGCTTTCCATGATCGTGGACGAGGAGCGCTACGATACCATCGAGCCTTTGCCCAATCTGGATTACAAGATCGTGCAAGGAGATTCGCTGTTGGGTATCGAGGCGAATCTGTTCAATTTTCAGGAAATGTCAAAGCTCGAAAAAAAGAAAAAGGCTTTTTTCAACGCCACAAGTCCAGATGAAAAGA
>JAGHEC010000405.1 GCA_021159525.1 Deltaproteobacteria bacterium
CCGCCCCCCCCCCGACAGCCCTTTCTTTTGCTTTTTTATGCGCTATCATTGGCATGACGCCGGTTACTTTTTTTTTGACCTCCATAAAAAAACTGTCTACCCCCCATTTGATCGTAAAAATATTCATTCCCGGAAGAACGCAAAATCTTCATTCGCCAACTTATACAGATTAAAAAATCTTGACAAATCAAATTAGACTGTATAAATAGATCAATAACAGTGTGTTGCAAAGGGGCCTTTGTCCAAATTGTATAAATGGCATATTGCTAATGTCTAAGACAATAAAAGAAGAGTTGACTAGCAAAGAAGTGCTTTTAAAAACAGCTATTTCAAGGGCAACGCTCAATAATTATATAAAGATGGGGATTATTCCGCGACCTGTTGTTCGAAAACCACCTGGAGATCTAACCAGGACGAAGAAAATAGGGTACTTTCCAAGGGAAGTCATCGAACGGATCAATTTGGTCAAACGTTTAAAAAAGGAGGGAAATTCCATGGAGATGATCAGAAAGGCAGTAAACGAAATGCCTAATGCCTGTGAGCCGCTTTATTCCCTCCGAAGAGATGCCGTATCTCCTCGACAGGAATATGCTCGTATAGAAAAAAGACGGGAGGGAGCAAAAATGGAGGAGAACAAGAGCCTGAAGTTGACCATACAAGATATCAAATTTCCAGCCTTTTTGGTGAATTATAATTTTGAAATTGAATGGATAAACCATGGGGCTGAAACAGAGATTTTCAACAAGAGAATCTCTCCTATTTCAGAGTTGGGCTATAGGAATATCTTCAGGATCTTTTTTAGTTGGGAATTTCATGACCACCTCCAAAACTGGAAGGACATCATTTCCTTTCACATGGCCTTCGCAAAATCCAGACTGCAAAAAAGTGATATACCCAAACTCTATGAGGGAATTTCTGAACAAGAGATAACCTATCTGGAAAACGTATTTGAGGGCCTCCCCTCTTTTTCAGAAAAGGGGATCGACACAAGGCGGATAGCTCTCAAAAAACGAGATGGATCGGAGATATATTTTGATGTGCATTGGCTGTTTTTTAGGGAAGGTATCTTTTTTATATATGTTGAAACAGACAAGGCCACGCCAGAGATACAGGCATTTCTGTCGAGAAGGGAAAGCGTTATCAATGACCTACTTAAACAGCGAATGCCTTCTCTTGTCTCACTCTGTGTACTGGTGGCGGATCTTCAAGACTCAGTTAAGATCAGCGCTGAATTGCCCCCCGCCGAATATTTTGAACTTATTAATGGACTTTGGAAAACCATTGCCGTCTCATTTGATAAGTACGGAGGGATCCATGGAAAGCATGCCGGGGATGGGATGTTATGCTACTTCATTAAGAAACCTGGCTCAAATTATATTATGGAAGCTATAAGATGTGCGTTAGAAATGAGTGAAAAGACAAAAAAACTGAACCAAGAATGGAAAGTCAGGAAAGGATGGACGAACGATCTTTACCTAAATATTGGACTCAATGAAGGAAAAGAGTTTTTCGGGACCATACGGTCGGCCTCAAATATTGAATTCACAGCCCTGGGAGATTCTATCAATTATACCGGTAGATTATCTGACCTTGCCCGTTTTGGAAGCATTTTCGTGACCAAAAACATGATCAATAAACTCACGCCCGAGGAACTCAAACGTATCCGTTATGGAGTCTGGCGGAAAGGAGAGGGACGGAAAATATTCGTCCGGAATTCGTTTTCAAGGGTCTTGGACCTTCTTGAACCATCTGATCCACGGTACAACCAATTCTTAGAGATTGCCACACTTCCGGTTGCAGAGATCCTAGAGGTGGATGATGAATAATGTTGAGATTATTTTTCTAAAAACTTGAGAGCTAAAAAAGTATAATAAAAAAAATTACTTGACAATTAGACTGCTGTGGTCGGGTTATCCTTGACACCAAGGCCGTTTAAGGTGGACCCCTGGCCTGAGTTAAGGTGTATGAAAATGGTCATGTTGTGGCTCATGCTTAAGCGGCCTTCCTCAATTCCGAGGCACCCCGGTAGACCTCTGCCGGTGTCTTCGGCAAAATCAATGAGCATGGCGCCCCCAAGGCCTGCCAGTGAACATAGAAGATATTTTCTCAATCCAACCTTCTCAAATCTCCGCCACAAAAAGGCTAACATAAACAGACCAATAGCCGCAAAAAAGGGGCCCATGATCAAAAACCAGTAAAAGGTGGGGAATTGGATGACAACACTGGAAAGGCCGAACGGGAGCGCATCTTGCGAAACCAGGCGAGCGAGGAAATCCCCACTACGTTCATAAATCCATACCGCATCATCCACGGCCATAGGTTCGCTGTTATGCCCGGAATTATTGAGCTGATACCTGATGCCTATTTCTTGCTTGACATGATGCTATTTATAGAGTATTTTTGTAGCGTTTGTTCAAGTTTCTCAAAAGGTAATAGCTCAATGAACAGGGGCAGGAGGGTTTTTCTGACGCGACTGCCGGGAGGGTGCCGTCTCTTCTTTGCCTGCTTTGCCGACTCACCCCGGAGGCCCGGAGAAAAATCATCCTGCCCTGGCGGATTCGGAGGGAATATGCCATTGTTTTTGGTGAATCCCCTTCAGTGGGCTGTCATACTCAGTTCAAATGGCCTGTAAAAAACGGTCCGGTTCATATGGTCTGTCTGATCCCGATTTATCGTCACATATGTCTGTTTCGTGGCCCAGACATAATTTAAGAGGCCCCTGATGAAAGCAAATCCTGAGCAGGATTCAGAACTAAAAATTTTTGAAGCCGACGACGGATATGTTGTCTATCAAAGGAAAAGGGACAGGGTCCATTTCTTAAATCATACGGCTGTCTTGCTCTTAGAACTGTGCAATGGTAAGCACTCAGTTCCGGAGATGATAGCCATTTTGGAAAAAAGCTATGGACTTGAAGCGCCTCCTGAAAAGGAGGTCACGGAGATTATCTCCAAGTTTGAGCAAGAGGGCTTGATAAAATTCAACTGAAAACAGTAACCGTTCACGGGTGATTTTTGGTCAAATTTGGGATTGTCCGCCTCACGTAACAGCTCAATAACCCGGGGCAGGAGGGTTTTTCTGACGCGACTGCCGGGAGGGCGCCGTCTCTTCTTCGCTCGCTTCGCTCGACTCAGA
>JAGHEC010000074.1 GCA_021159525.1 Deltaproteobacteria bacterium
AATGAAGACTGCGGCTAAAGCCGCTTGCGCTCCGAAGAACGGAGGCGCGTCTGGTTGTTCAGTTCCACCGCCTTTCAATGGGCGGAAAGCACAAAATAGAAAATCATTTGGAATCAAAAGGCCACGAAGGTCTGTGTTCCCGAAGCGGGAAGGCGGAGATGTGGCCTTTTTTTGTTGAAAGCGATTGGAAAGGGTGTTGGAGGACGGCGTTCACCGGCCAGGGTTACCACCGTCCTCCGGGTGAAGCGCCCCCGTGAAGGAGGGACCTCCATTGCATATTAGCGGGGCATCTCCTTCGCGTCAAGGGCGTAACTCATGATCCGAAATGAACTGACCGGAGGAGGAAAGACACAATGAAAAAGTGGTTTGTATTTATAATAGCGGCTGCGATTTTGACCTGCCCCGTCTGTGCAACGGCGCAGGAGCAGACAAGTGAGGCACAGCAAAAGGAAACGAAAAAGAAGGATTCGGTTCGCCTCGATGAAATTGTGGTGACGGCCACGCGAAGTGAGATGAAAGTTTTTGACGCGCCCCAGGACGTGACGTTCATTACGAGTGAACAGATCATGGCTTCGCCCTATGAAAGGCTCGAAGACATCCTGCGAACTGTCCCGGGGGTATACAATTTCCGGAATTTCGGGCTTCAAACCAACGGGATCGTCAGCCCCATCATCATGCGCGGGGTGGGTAAGAACCGGGTCCTTTTTCTGGTGGACGGAGTCCCCCAAAACGACAATTTCAATAACGCCATCGCCTGGGTATCCTGGGGTTATATACAAAAGGAGACCATAGAGCGGATTGAAATCGTGGAGGGGCCCACTTCCGCCCTTTACGGTTCAGAGGGCCTGGGGGGTGTGGTCAATATCATTACCAAGAAGCCAACGCCTAAACGGGAAGCCTCCATACGCGGGCAGGGGGGCACTGCCGCCAGTTACGCCGGTTACGGTTTCTACAATCAGAAATTTAATGACTTCGGCCTCATGCTGGCCGGTGGCTATGACCAGAGCGACGGTTTTTATATGACCGAAAACCCCGAGTCCTATAATATCAAGCGCTACCGGAAAGTCTGGAAGGGTCTAGGCAAGGCGACATACGATCAGACCGAGAATTCGGAACTGTCATTTGCCGCCCTCTATTACGACCACGACATGGGCAAGGGCCGGGAATTCTTTCATGACGATTTGGAGCTCGACCAGTACTGGCTCAACTATTCCTATAAAGGGGATAGCTTCGGGTTTAAGGGATTGGCCTATCTTAACCATGCGGACAAAACCGCCTACCAGGACTCGGCCAAGGACAATTACACTTCATTGCTGCGGGAGGAGAAGATGCCCTCCACCTATACCTGGGGCGTCGATCTTCAGGGAACAGTAACGTCCTGCGACTGGGCCGACCTGACGGTTGGGGCCGCTTTTAAGGAATCATCCTGGAAATATTACGATGATTACGTCACAGGCACGAGGGATGCAGGCGCCAAGGGGAAACAGCAGACCATTTCTCCGTTCGGGAATTTTGACTTTCGGGTCTTGGACAACGATCTGATCTTTAATCTTGGGGCCCGATACGACTGGATCAAAACCCTTGACGGGGCCAACTGGGATTCCAATCCGAAAAACCCGTATGACAACCACTTCGATTCCAATACCGACGGGAGTTTTTCGCCCAAGATGGGGGTGGCCTATCATCCGGACGACGTGACTACACTGCGGGCATCGGGCGGCAAAGGCTTCCGGGCGCCCAGTCTTTTCGAGCTGTACAAGGTCCACGTCCGCTCGGGGGGTACCTATTACCGGGAGGCCAATCCCGACCTGAAGCCGGAAACGATATGGTCCTATGACGTGGGAGCCGAACGGTTACTCCTGGACAGTCTATGGAGCAAGGTTACATTCTACCAGTCATGGGCATCCGACCTGATCGGAGGTCGCCTGATCAATAGCTATACCAAGAAGGGAAAGACCTATTACGAGTATGTACTGGACAATATCAGCAAGGTGAACAGCTATGGCATCGAGGCCCAGCTCCAGTGGTATGCTACCAATGAATTGAGCTTTTTTACGACCTACACCTATAACATCTCCAAGATCGAAGAAGACACCCAGGACAAGTCCTTGGAAGGGAACTATCTGCCCAACGATCCCCGGCACAACCTTCACGTGGGGGCCAGGTATAACAACCCCAAAATCATTGATGCATCGGTCACCGTCAACTATTATGCGGACATCTATTTCGACAACGAGAACACGCTCAGCACAAGCGACTACTATACCGTCGACTTGGCGGTGGCACACAAATTCTTCAACCATTTGACGGCCTATGTGAATGTGGATAATCTGTTCAACCAGAAGTACCCTATCTTTCTTTCCACTTCCAAGGCAGACACCATTGCCCCGGGAATTATTATCATAGGCGGATTGAAGTTTGAATTTTGATGCAGGAGGTCTTGCGCCCTGGTGGAGCAAGAGAAGAGGTCATAAACGCGTGAACTTGATGAAAGCGTTGGCAGAGTAAATTTGAAGCCAAAGGAGGGTTACTGATGCTGTCAGCCTTGAGAAATGTTGCGTGCCTTCTGTTGGCATGCCTGACAATGGGGTTTTTTCTGGGTCGCCCCGCATACGCCCACTACCTCTGGGTGGTGCAGGAGGATGACCGGTATGTGGTTGCCAGGGGGACGCCTCCGGACGATCGGGAGGCGTACAACCCGGCCGCGGTTACACTCATCAGGGCCTTTGATCGCGGGGGAGCAGAAATCCCCATTGAAAGGGTAAACAAAAAGGCGAAGGTTCTGTTCCGAACGGAAAAGGCACCTTCCATCACCGCGGTCATGTGCGACTGGGGGAGTCGGGTGAACACCACCCGGGGGAAGAAACTCATGACCCGAAAGGAGGCCGAGGCACAGGGCTTGAAGGTGCTTAAGGCCTTCACGTCCACACAATTCAGCAAAACCCTGTTTGAAGACGGAGATGCCGTCTCAAAAAATCTGGAGATGCTGTTTGAGATCGTTCCGCTGAAAAGTCCGTTTCAACTGAAACCCGGGGGCCCTCTGGATGTACAACTTCTGTTTGACGGCACGCCCCTTAAGGAGACGACGGTCTCCACGGACGGACGCATCGAGACAAAGACCGATCAGAACGGCAGGGCACGGATAGACGGCCTCCACGAGGGGTGGAACATCATCATGGCCAGGCATATAGTTTCGGCCCCCGGCGATCCGGACATCAATTATCGACAGTTTATGACCTTTCTACTGTTCAGGGTTCCATGATGAAACGATGCACACACGCCTGTTTGCTGGCTTCCATTCTCGTCCTCGGCCTGTTTGGTTGCCCTTTCGGTGCCGATGCTCACGGCACCGCTTTCAAGTTGCTTCAAGACACAACACTGGCGGCTGTCCAATTCCGTTATTCAGACGGGGAGCCCATGGCCTATGCGGAGGTAATGGTGTTCAGTCCTCAGGACACGAAGGTGGAACACCAGAACGGGAGAACGGACAAACTCGGGAAGTTCGCCTTTTGTCCGGACATGTTCGGGGCTTGGCGGATCACCGCCAATGACGGCATGGGTCATTTGTGTGAGGCAACGGTGAAAGTGGCGGGGAGAGAGGCAACCGGAGAAGTAGTAGATAGGCCCCAACAGGAGACTGCTGTCACATCTCCCGTTGAGGGGACCAGGACGCTCAAGGTAATTGCCGGGCTTAGTTTGATCGGCAATCTTGGGTTTGCTTCCTGGTTCTTTAGCAGGAAGTTCAGGATGGCAAAAAGAATGGATTTGTAGCGGTTTTGGAAAAGGTGGCGTAACAGCTCAATAAATGGGGGCAGAAGGGTTTTTCTGACGCGACTGCCGGGAGGGCGCCGTCTCTTTGTGATTTATCAGTGGGGGAAGCCGCAGCTCGACGAAGTCGAGAATGCCAAAGGGGCAAGCCTGCCCGCCATTGCCTTGTTACCCATGTTACCTCCTTCTGCCGTCGCAGATCCACGGGACGAAAGTCTTGGCAAGAACGCTCAATTGGCGTTGGCAGGCGGGTGT
>JAGHEC010000441.1 GCA_021159525.1 Deltaproteobacteria bacterium
CCTTTGATCTTCATTTTTTCCTCCATAAAGTTGTTTTTACTAATAAAATTAGGATACTCCAGAATTGTTAGATTTTTGTTAGAATCAGGTTAGAATCCGGTTAACAATTTCATTTTGTGCCTCCTTTCTTTTTTCAATCTCCACTATTTAACTACTCAACTGACATCCCGGTTGCTTGTACCCAAATTGTCAGCAATGGGTGATTGCCTGCTCATCATCTAAAAAGCAAAAATTAGGAGAAGAGGGGAGCCCCCGCTCTCCCCGACCCCAAACCGCTATGCGATGTTGGAGGGAATTGTGCTTCCGCACAAATCCGATTTTTTTATTATAAAAATCTCAGGTCAAGCTTAATATTATACATACCCCGGGACATACCTCAGGATCGATACGATCTATGAACACGTCCGGGAAATCCTCGACACCGGAAGAGGATATGGAAAAGGCCATCCTGAATGTCAGGGCACTTTTTTCGAGAAGCCTCTCAGTTGTAAACTTTACGCACTTTTCCGTTTTTTCGGCACCCATCCAGGCAATCTTGCCCTACAGATGAGTGCCGGTAACAGGTTGTTAGAATTTGAATTTCACGTCGAACTGAAAGACGTTTTCGGGTTCGTCTGTCTTATCGCCAGCGTGGTCGATCTTTCGAGTATTATAATAGTCCATTGCCAGCGATACGTGTTTAGCCAGGCCGAACTTGAACTCGAGTTCGTGGCCTGCGGCGTTGGTTTTCCCGCCATAAAAATCGCTGTCCGGCATGAAGTCCAGCACTGCATCCTTTTCAAGACGCCTGTAGTTATACTCAAACACCCAATCCCCGAACTTCTTTAGGCTACGTCCAAATTTCACACCGGCCAGCCAGCCCACGTTGTCGTTATCCGCATCGGACTTGATGAATTGACCGAAAAAGGCCAGTTTCTGCACTGGTCCGCTGAATTTGAAGCCGAACTCGCCGTCCAACGCGACCGATGAGTAGTTGTCAAGCAGATGCCCGTTCGCATCAGTCGAGTTGGTCCCGGAACTGTACTCGAACTGATTTCCCTGAACATCCCTGTTCAGATACCAGGCCCCTGCCAGCTTGATCCACGTGCCGTTAGTGGGTTTTATTCTTACACCGGGCTGCAGGACAAACATCCAGGCCGTTTCTTCTTTTGCTTTGAACTCCTGCAGAACAAAAAGGGCGGGATTCAGGAAGAACCCGAACCGGTCATTGACCTTGTACTTAAGTGGGGCCGCGACGCCCTGGGGCCGAATATCCGAGTCCCAGACCATGTCCTTGGTCTTATAAAGCGGGTTATTGAACTGACCGCCGATGATCTTCCATTGTCTAAATGGCTGATACTGTGCATAGGCGTAATCGATCCGGGCATCTGGCGTCTCAAAGTCATTGGTAAACGTCTGGTTGGTAGAACGCGGATCCCCGCTGCCGGAACAAAGCCCAAAGCCCATCTGCCATTTCTTGTCCTCGGTCACATCGGCCACGGCCCCAAAGCGCCATCTGTACCGGCCCCTGTTCCGGTTGATCTTGGTCCCGTCGCTCTTCTTTTTGTCCTGGTACTGGTAGCGAAGCCGAAAATCCCCTTTGAAGTGGATGCGGTTGACCCAGTTGGGCAATTTGGCCCAGTTCTGAGACTCCTTTTTTACTGTCCTTTCCGCGGTCTCTTTGGCCACCTTTTCCGCGGTTTTCTTCACTGCGGTTTCCTGTCTGGTCCCTTCCTTTTGCATCTCTTTCAGAAGTTGACCGGCCTCATGCTGGCTCAATATTCCCTTTTCAACCAGCTTGTTAATAAGGACATCAACCTCAGCCGCATTAGAAGGCACAATGCCGAAATTGAAAAGCAGGGGGCCCATCAGGCATACCATAAGTGTGATTTTCTTCATCTGTAGTTATTCTCCTTTCGCTCAATTTTCATTGCGACGCATCATTTGTTGATGTGACGATCACTCCCCCCTCATGAATCCTCTATGTTTCACCTCCTCTCTGAAAGCCGTAGGCATTTTTCATAATTGAGGAGATGATCAATCAGCTAAGTTAGCACTCTATTAGAGAGAAGTTAGATTTTTGTAAGATCGAAATTAATAGAAAGGATCGACAAAGCATGGTGAGTTGCGCGCTCTGTGAGAGGAATCAACAGAGTTGCTTTTTGTGAATTTCTTACAGGCGTTTGGGAGACTGCCCGGATAGGGTTGGGTGGAACAGGAATGGGACTGGTCCCCCTCCTTCCATCCAAAGAGAGGAATGAAGAATATTTGAAGGAGGTAGCCCCTTTTGGTTAGGTTTGTATGAGAGCGCGTTTAGTAATGCGTGAAAACACTTTTCTCAGGATCATAGAGAGGTTATGTCGTGCAAACACGATCAACTCCTTTCAGCTTATCCCATGAATTGCGTCCCAGACATGGCTGTTTTTCTGCAACCATGATGTAATCATATTCTTTGCTTCAGCAGGAAGCCCGTGGTTCAAGACTTCGAACTTCCTCAGATTCAAAGCCCTGTCATAGAACATCATGACACGGGTTGGTTCGTTTCCTTTAACGCAGTACTCTTCTGTATGAGGCAGGTCAAAGACCGAATACAGGCTACTTA